>NZ_LZKD01000062.1:0-20698 GCF_001668695.1 Mycobacterium sp. E2497 | reverse complement strand
CACCAAAGCCGACACGGTCGACTCCCTGAGCGTGCTGATGACCAAGAACCGGGTGCGCCACGTGCCGGTGCTCGACGGCAAGAAGCTGATCGGCATCGTCAGCATCGGCGATGTGGTGAAGACCCGCATGGAAGAGCTCGAGGCCGAGCAGCAGCAGCTGCATTCCTACATCACCCAGGGCTGACCCGCCGGTTCGCCGAACGTGCACTCAGGGCGAAGATTCGGCCCTTTTTTCGCCGTGGTTACACGTTCGGCGGGAGTCTTAGCTCCAGGCGTAGTCCGCCCGCAGCCGCTCGGCGATGACGTCGAAGATCTCCCGGTCCAGGATCGCGCCCTCGCGGCGAATGCTCTCTTCGGGCACGTCGAGCACCGGCACGTGGCGCACCCGGTTCTTGGTCATCAGCACGCTCAGGGAGTCGACCGTGTCGGCTTTGGTGCACGTGGCGACGGTGGCGGTCATGATCTTGGAGACCGGCCGCGACAGCACGCTGGCGCCATGGGTGTGCAGCTGGCGCACCACGTCACGCTCGGAGACGATGCCGACGACGCCCTCGTCGCCGACCACCACCATGGCCCCGATGTTCTGCTCGGCGAGGCCCGCGAGCAGCTCTTTGACCGTCGCCTCGGGGTTGATGGTCACCACCGCCGCGCCCTTGTTCCGCAAGACGTCTGCAATCCGCATCAAGGCCTCCAAGCCGGTTGTGATCCGCTTCACATCAGGCTACGGCTAACTTGCGCGGCGCAAAAGCCGCGACGAGAACCGGTGGCCGATCCGTGTCCATACCCTGACGTCGTCGTTCGAAACCACCCCGGGGCCGCGTCGGCCCGGATCGCCCGATTGAGCTGCCGCCGCGCGCCCGGGCTTGCAAGATAGGGGCCATGATCGAGATCACGCTGCTGGGAACCGGGAGCCCGATCCCCGACCCGAACCGTGCCGGGCCGTCGACGCTGGTGCGCGCCGGCGGCCAGGTTTTCCTGGTGGACTGCGGGCGTGGCGTGTTGCAGCGCGCGGCGGCGGTGGGTGTGGGCGCGGCCGGATTGTCGGCGCTGCTGATCACCCATTTCCACAGCGACCACATCGGGGATCTGGGCGATCTGCTCATCACCCGGTGGATCAGCACCTTCGCACCGGATCCCGCACCGCTGCCGATCATCGGACCGCCCGGGACCGCGGAGACGGTGGACGCGACGCTGCACGCGTTCCGCCACGACATCGAGTACCGGATCGCCCATCACGCCGACCTGAACGCCCCGCCGGCGGTCGAGGTCCACGAATGCACGGAGGGGATGGTGTGGGACCGCGACGGGGTGTCGATCCGCGTGGCCCCGACCGATCACCGGCCGGTCGCGCCGACCGTCGGGTTCCGAATCGACTACGGGGCCGCGTCGGTGGTGCTGGCCGGGGACACGGTGCCCTGCGCCGGCCTCGACCAGCTGGCGGCGGGCGCCGGCGCGCTGGTGCACACCGTGATCCGCAAGGACATCGTCGGCAACATCCCGCAACAGCGGCTCCAGGACATCTGCGACTACCACTCGTCGGTCCAGGAAGCGGCGGCGACGGCGGCGCGCGCGGGAGTCGGCACCCTGGTCATGACCCACTACGTGCCGGCGCTGGTGCCGGGCCAAGAAGAACAGTGGCGGGCGTTGGCGGCCTCGGAGTTCGGCGGGCGGATCGAGCTGGGCGACGACCTGCACCGCGTCGAAATCGACGCGCCTTGACGGTCATTCGGGAGGTCGCTGCGCCGGGCTACGCCAGCCGGGTGACCTCCACGACGACGTCGAGATCGGTCGCCCCCTGACCGGAGTAGATGCCCTTGAGCGGAGGCACGTCGGTGTAGTCGCGACCGGCACCTACGCTGACGTACTGCTCGGAGATCTCGGTTTCGTTGGTCGGGTCATAGCTCCACCAGCCGCCCGTCCAGGCCTGGATCCAGGCGTGGCTGCGCCCGTCGACGGTGTCGCCGATGACGGCGTTGCGCTTGGGATGCAGGTAACCCGACACATAGTGCGCGGGAATCCCCATGGCCCGCAACAACATCAGCGACAGGTGGACGAAGTCCTGGCAGACGCCCCTGCCCTCGTTCAACGCGTCCAGTCCCGACGAGTGCACGCTGGTGGTTCCCGGAAGATATTCGAGCTCGCCGCGCACCCAATGGGCCGCGGCGGCGACGGCCTCTACGGGCCGGTGGGATTTGACGATCTTTTTCGCCACCGACCCGACCTTCTTGCTCGCCGGGGTGTGCGCGGTGGGACGTAGCAATTCGTCGAACCGATCGATCACCGCCTCCGACCGCAGTTCGCTCCAGTCGACGTCGGTCACCGGCGGTTCGGGCCCCTCCGTTTCGACCACCGAGGAGGACGTCACCGTGAGGTCGGAGTGCGGCGCGTGCAGATCGAAAGCCGTTACGGCCGTGCCCCAATAGTCGACGTAGCGATAGGACCGCGTCGCGGGGATGGTTTCGACGCGATTGAGGATGACGTTCTGCCTGGAGTTCGACCGCGGGGTCAGCCGCGCTTCGTTGTAGGAGGCGGTGACCGCCGACTGGTATGCGTAACCGGTGGTGTGCACCACCCGCAGCCGCCACATCAGTTGTCCCCCGGCCGGCCGACCAGCCGGGTCCGATCGCCGGCGTCGGACCACGCCACCCAGGGGGTGACGTGAAAGTACTGGACCGACAATGCTTCTCCTACCTCGTGACAGGTTCGCTGCAGCCCGGCCAGGCGGAATTCCAAGGACTCCAGCAGCACACCGGGCTGCACGAATTCCAGTTCGCTGCGGGCCTGGCCAAGCAGCCGCTGCGCCTCCCCCGTCGCCCCGATCCGGCTCTGCCGATTGTGCAGCAGCTCGTCGAGGTTGTGTTCGGCCAGCCGCAGCGAATAGAACACCGACCGCGGGAAAAGCCGGTCGAGCATCATGAATTCGACGACCCGGCCGGCGTCCAGCACGCCGCGGTAGGTGCGCAGGTAGGTGTCGTGCGCGCCCGCGGAGCGCAACAGCGTCACCCATGCCGGCGACGACGCGCTGTCGCCCACCCGGGACAGCAGCAGCCGCACCGTCATGTCGACCCGCTCGATCGCGCGGCCCAGCACCATGAAGCGATAGCCGTCGTCGCGCGACAGCGTCGAGTCGGCCAGCCCGGCGAACATCGCTGCCCGGCCCTCGATGTACGCCAGGAATTCATGTGGCCCAAGGCGTTTGGCGGCGCGCTCGCGTTCGGGCAGGGCATGGTAGGTGGTGTTCAGGCACTCCCAGATCTCGCTGGACGTCACCTCCCGGGCGGACTTGGCGTTTTCGCGCGCCGCCGTGATGGCGTCGACGATCGACGAACCCCCGGATGCGTTGGTGCTGAAGGCCACCAGGTCGGTCAACGACCACACGTCGAGGTCGTGGGTGGGGGGATCGATGCCGAGCACCCGCAGCAGCAGGCGGGACGCCTGGTCGGGGTCGACGCTGGAATCCTCTAGCAGCTGGTGCAGGACCACGTCGAGAATGCGCGCCGTGTCGTCGGCGCGCTCGACGTAGCGCCCGATCCAGAACAGCGCCTCGGCATTGCGGGCCAGCATCAGCGCCTCCCCCGCCGCTGTTGCTGCTGGAGCTGCTGTTCCTGGGGCAACTCCGTGAGTTGCGACTGTGTTTGCGACATCCGCTGCCCGCCGTCGAGCGCCGGGTCGGGAATGGACTCCGGCAGCGAGCGCACCACTTCGGCCGCGCCGAGCTCCCGGTCGCTGTCCGAGCCCCGCGATGCCAGCACCCAGGTGTCCTTCGAGCCACCGCCCTGGCTGGAGTTGACCACCCGGGAGCCCTCGACCAGAGCCACCCGGGTCAGCCCGCCGGGCAGCACCCACACGTCGTCGCCGTCGTTCACCGCGAAGGGCCGCAGGTCGACGTACCGGGGCGCCAGGGTGTTCCCGATCTGCGTCGGCACTGTCGAGAGCTCCATCATCGGCTGGGCGATCCAGCTGCGCGGGTCGTCGCGGATCTTCTTGGCCACGGCGGCCAGCTCTTTGTCGGATGCTTCCGGCCCGAACACGATGCCGTAGCCGCCGGACCCCTCGACCGGCTTGAGCACCAACTCGTCGATCCGGTCCAGCACCTCTTCGCGTTCGTCGTCGAGCCAGCACCGATACGTCTCGACGTTGGCCAGCAGCGGCTTCTCCCCCAGGTAGTACTCGATCATGGTGGGCACGTAGGTGTAGACGAGCTTGTCGTCACCCACACCGTTGCCGATCGCGCTGGAGACGACCACGTTGCCGGCGCGCGCGGCGTTGACCAGGCCGGCCACCCCCAGCACCGAGTCGGCGCGGAACTGCAGCGGATCCAAGAAGGCGTCATCGATGCGCCGGTAGATGACGTCGACCTGCACCTCGCCGTCGGTGGTGCGCATGTAGACCTGGTTGTCCCGGCAGAACAGGTCGCGACCTTCGACCAGCTCGACGCCCATCTGCCGGGCCAGCAGCGAGTGCTCGAAGTAGGCCGAGTTGTACACCCCGGGGGTCAGCACCACCACCGTCGGGTCGGCCTCGTTGGTGGCCGCGGAGTTGCGCAGGGCCCGCAGCAGGTGCGAGGCGTAGTCGTCGACCGCGCGCACCCGGTGCGTGGCGAACAGGTTCGGGAAGACCCGCGCCATGGTCCGCCGATTCTCCATGACATACGAGACGCCCGACGGCGAGCGCAGGTTGTCCTCGAGGACACGGAAATTGCCCTTCTCGTCGCGGATCAGGTCGATGCCGGCGACGTGGATGCGGACGCCGTTGGGCGGGACGATGCCCATCGCCTGGCGGTGGAAATGCTCGCAGGAGGTGATCAGCCGGCGGGGAATGATGTCGTCGTTCAGGATCTCCTGATCGCCGTAGATGTCGTCGAGATACATCTCGAGCGCCTTGACGCGCTGGATGATGCCACGCTCCAACCGGCTCCACTCGGCGGCCGAGATCACCCGCGGGACCAGGTCGAGCGGAAACGGCCGCTCCTGGCCCGACAGCGAGAACGTGATGCCCTGGTCGAGGAATGCGCGGCCCAGGGCCTCCGCGCGCGCCTTGAGCTCCGAGGCGTCCGACGGCGCGAGCTCGGCGTAGATGCCCTTGTAGGGGCCCCGGACGGCGCCCTGTGCGTCGAACATCTCGTCGAAGGCCATCGAATAGATGTCCGACGACGTGTTGTACCCGCCGAAGATCCGCTCGGCGCGCGCAGCACGCAACCCCCGCCTGTTTTCCTCAAGCTGGCTCGGAAGACTCACTTTTCAGATGCTGCCTCAAATTGACGTTAGGGCAGGCCACGGGTTCCCGTTTTGGGAGAAAACGTAACCGACTGATAACCTGGGCAGTCGCTGTGGTGATATCCGGCACCCAAACAAACGTCGAATCGAAGAAGGAACTTACAAGCGTGGCCAACATCAAGTCGCAGCAGAAGCGCAACCGCACCAACGAGCGCGCTCGCCTGCGCAACAAGTCGGTGAAGTCTTCGCTGCGCACCGCTGTGCGTGCGTTCCGCGAGGCCACCCACGCCGGCGACAAAGAGAAGGCCACCGCGTTGCTTGCGGCGACCACCCGCAAGCTGGACAAGGCCGCCAGCAAGGGCGTGATCCACAAGAATCAGGCGGCCAACAAGAAGTCGGCCCTGGCCCGGGCGCTCAACAAGCTCTGAGCCCGGCCCGCGCTCACCGGCCCCGGTGGGCGGCCAGCTCGGCCACCGTCCTGACCGCCGACTCCAACGCGTAGTCGGCGTCCGCCGCCGCTCCTTTGACGTTGGCGTTGAGCATCGCCACCACCTTCATCGCCGCCGCAACACTCTCGCGCGACCAATACCGCGCCTGCTTCTGGGCCTTCTGTACCCGCCAGGGGGGCATCCCCAGCTGCGAGGCCAGCCGATAAGGATCGCCCGACAGCGGGCCGACCCGGCCGATCGTGTGGATCGCTTCCGCGAGCGCGTCGGCCAGCACCACCAGCGGCTCGCCCCGCATCATCGCCCACCGCAGCGCCTCGGCGGCGCCCGCGACGTCACCGGCCACCGCCTTGTCGGCGATGTCGAACCCCTTCACCTCGGCCTTGCCGCTGTGGTAGCGGCGGACCGCGGCGGCATCGACGACCCCGCCGGTGTCGGCGACCAACTGCGAACAGGCCGCCGCGAGCTCCCGCACGTCGGAGCCGACCGCGTCCAGCATCGCGGTCACGGTGTCCTCGTCCACCTTGACCCGCAGCGCGCGGAACTCCTTGCGGACGAAGTCGATTCGCTCGCTGGCCTTGGTGATCCGCGCGCAGGGGTGCACGACGGCACCGAGCGACTGCAGCTCGGTGGCCAGCGCCTTGGCGCGCCCGCCGCCCGAATGCACGACCACCAGCATCGTGCCCAGCGGGACGTCCGCCGCGGCGGCGGCGATCACCGCGGCCGCCTCCTTGCCCGCTTCCCCGGCGGCCTCCAGCACGACGATGCGCTCATCACCGAACAGCGACGGGCTCAGGAGTTCGGCGAGCTCGTAGGTGCTGACGTCACCCGCCCGCATGCGGCTGACGGGGACGTCGGCCTCGTTCTGCGAACCGGCCCGCCGGCGCGCCGCCCGCAACACGTCGGCCACCGCCCGCTCGACCAGCAACTCCTCGTCACCCAGGACCAGGTGCAACGGCGAATCCTCGCTCACCCCACGATGGTGTCACGGCGGACCGACTACGCCGCTCTGAGGATCCAGGGCCGTCGACAACCACCAGGCCAGCGCGCAGAGCACAGCCGTCAATGCGGCCACCCGGGCGGCGGCGCCGGACCGGCGGCGCCCGCGCAGCCGGGTGACCGCGACGACGATCAGCGCAGTTGCCCCCGCGACCAGCAGCACTCCGGGCACCCCGGCCGGAACGGGCACCGTCGCCGCCGGCGCGCCGGCCGACCAGTGCGCCACCCGCACCACCCACCACAGTTCGGGGCCGGTGAAACGGATCAACAGCTGGGCGCCGGCCGGCCACGGCACGCTCAACACTGCCGCCGCGCTGCCGAGCACGGTGATCGGCGCGATCGCCGGGGCCGCCGCGAGGTTGGCGCCGACTGCGACCAGGCTGACTCGCCCGGAGATACCCGCCACCAGCGGGGCGGTCACCACGTGTGCGGCCGCGGCGATCGCCAGGGCGTCGGCGAGCGGCCCGGGGCAGCCCCGGCTCACCAGGCGCCGTGACCAGACCGGCGCGATGACGACCAGCGCGGCCGTCGCGACCACCGACAGCGCGAAGCCCACGTCGACGGCCAGCTGCGGGGCCATCGCCAGCAAGACCAGCACCGTGGCGCTGAGCGCGGGGATGGCCTGGCGCCGCCGCGAGAACAGCATCCCGGCCAGCGCGATCGCGCCCATCACGGCCGCGCGCAACACGCTCGCCGTCGGCTGCACCAGAACGACGAACGCTACGAGTGTCAGTCCGGCGAGGACGACGGCCGCCCGAGGGCCGATCAAGCGCGCCGAGAACAGCACGGCCGCACACACGATGGTCACGTTGGCACCCGACACCGCCATCAGGTGCGTCATGCCCGCCGCGCGGAAGTCGCGGTCGGTGTCGGCGGTGACCGCCGAGGTGTCACCCAGGACCAGGGCGGGCAGCATCGCCGCCAGCTCGGCCGGCAGCGCGCCGCGAACGGCGGCGGCGAACCGGCCGCGCACCGTGTGGGCGGCCCGCTGCACGGCGCCGGCGGTGCCCAGGGCAGGCCGGCCCGACGCGTTGAGCACCGCAACGGTGAGATCGCGGCGGGTCGGGCGGCCGATCCGCGCGGTGAATCGCACCGGCCGGCCCACCATCAGTCCGTCGGCTTCCGATTCGAAGTCCGACGCGCGCGCGAAGACCACGACGCGACCGGAAATCGGCGCGTCGCGCAGCCGCTGCAGCGTGGCGCGAAACATGAGCCGGCCGCGGCTCAGCGAGACCGGGCTCTCGGTGGGTGTGACCGTCACCGGGGCGGCCGTCCCGAACGCCGCGGTGATCGGGTGGCGATCGACCGCTTCCGCACGCAGCGCGACCGCGAACCCGAACCCGGCGCCGATGACCCCGGCCGCGGCCAGGCCGGTGCCGACGGCTCGCAACGGTCCGGTTGCGCCCCGCCGACCGTGCGCGGCGTACCACGCCAGCGCGCCGGAGGCGGCGGCCAACGCGACGCAACACGCCGCCACCACCCGGCCGATCGGCCACCAGATCCCCGCGGCGGTCACCACCCAGCAGGTGACCGCGGCCGGCACCAGGCGGGCGTCGACGCGCGCCGCGCCCTCTTCGACGAGGCCGGAACCGTCCACGGGTCTCAGACACGGACCAGGGCGCGCAACTTCTCCAGCCTCGCCGGACCGATGCCGTCGACCTCGGCGAGCTGGTCCACGCTGGTGAACTTGCCGTTCGTCTGCCGCCAGGCGACGATCGCGGCGGCCGTGACCGGCCCGACGCCGGGCAGGGCGTCCAAATCCTCCGCGCTCGCGGTGTTGAGGTCGAGCACCTCGCCCGCCTTCGGCCTCGCCGGTCCGGCCCCCTGCCGCGGTGGCTTCGACGTCGGTGTGGGGCCGGACGCCACCGAGCTTCCCAACGCCGCCGGCTGCCCGGGGGTCGGGGCGAGCCCGACGACGATCTGCTCGCCGTCACCGAGCGGGCGCGCCATGTTCAGTCCGATGGTGTCCGCCCCGGTGACGGCGCCGCCGGCGGCCTGCAGCGCGTCGGCGACGCGCGCCCCGGGCGCCAGGGTGACCAGCCCGGGATTGTGCACCAGGCCCACCACGCTCACCACCACGGGCCGGTCGGGGCCGGCACTCGGGCCGGCGGACGACTTGGGACTCACCGTCGCCGCCTTCTCCACCGGCGGCAGTTTGGCCGACATCACCGGCGCGGGCCGATCCCTCAGCAGCGTGAATATCGTGACGAGCACGGCCAGCGCCGCCACGATCGCCAGGCCGATCGCGCCGGCGCGCCCCGGGTCGGCACGCAGCCTGGCCAGCCAGCCGCGCTCCGGGGATGCGGCGGGCAGCCAGCGCGGCAACAGCGAATTCTGGTCCTCGTCGGCCGACTGCCCGGCTGGCGTCGACTCCGCGGCGTCGGGCTCGGCGTCCGGCTCGGCGCCGAGTCTCCGCTGCAAACGCTCGGCGGGAAGTTCTGTTCGCATGCGCCGACCGTAGGTGCGCCAACCGTCGGCTCGGCCCCGACCGGCGACGGCAAGGCCCGAGACTGTGGACTAAACCGAGGCTGTGGACAACGGCTGCGGGGAATGGGTCAAGATGGAGCCAAGAACGGCATCGCCAGAACCGGGCCCTCCGACGCTGGTGGCCACGTTCACCCCAGATGACAGGAGGCCGCCGTGCAACTGGCGCTCACACCGGAGGAAGCCGCGTTCCGCGACGAGCTCCGCACCATCTACACCACCAAGATCCCCGAAGAGGTGCGCGAGCGGGTGCGCCGGGGTGCGGCGGAAGTGAACCACGACGACATCGTCACCAGCCACAAGATCCTGCACGAGCACGGCCTGGCGGTACCGAACTGGCCCGTCGAGTGGGGCGGCAAGGAGTGGACGCCCACCCAGCACCAGATCTGGGCTGACGAGATGCAACTGGCGTGCGTCCCGGAGCCGCTGAACTTCAACACCAAGATGGTGGGCCCGGTGATCGCCGAATTCGGTTCGGAGGAGGTCAAAGAACGCTTCCTGCCGCCGACCGCCAGCCTCGACATCTGGTGGTGCCAAGGCTTTTCCGAGCCTGAGGCCGGTTCGGACCTGGCGTCGCTGCGCACCACCGCGGTGCGGGATGGCGACAGCTACATCGTCAACGGCCAGAAGACCTGGACCACGCTCGGCCAGTACGCGGACTGGATCTTCTGCCTGGTGCGCACCGACCCGCAGGCGCCCAAGCGTCAGGCCGGCATCTCGTTTCTGCTGTTCGACATGAAGACGCCGGGCATCACCCTGCGGCCCATCAAGACGATCGACGGCGGCCACGAGGTGAACGAGATCTTCTTCGAAGACGTCCGCGTGCCCGCCAATCAGCTTGTGGGAGAAGAGAACAAGGGCTGGACGTACGCGAAGTTCCTGCTCGGCAACGAACGGACCGGCATCGCCGGCGTCGGGCGGACCAAGGTGCGCTTGGCCGAGGTGAAGAAGCACGCCGCGGCGGCCGGCGTGCTGGAGGATCCGCTGTTCGCGGCCCGGCTCGCCGAAGCCGAAAACGAGCTGTTGGCACTGGAACTCACGCAGTCGCGCGTGGTCACCGATTCCGCGAACGGGCAGCCCAATCCGGCGTCGTCGGTGCTCAAACTCCGCGGCAGCCAACTGCAGCAGATCGCCACCGAACTGCTCGTCGAGGTGGCCGGGCCCGACGCGCTGCCCGCCGACGGGGAAGGCATCGCGTCTCCGGACTGGGCGCAACACAGTGCGCCGCACTACCTCAACTACCGCAAGACGTCGATCTACGGCGGCAGCAACGAGGTGCAGCGCAACATCATCGCGTCCACCATTCTGGGATTGTGAGGCAGCCATGGACTTTCAGTTGACCGACGAGCAGACACTGCTCCGCGACACCACCCGCGAACTGCTCTCACGCAGCTACGACCCGGAGAGCCGCAACAAGGTGATCGGCTCTGACCTGGGCTGGAGCCGCGAGGTATGGAGTCAGCTCGCCGACACCGGGATCCTCGGCCTCGGCTTCGACCCGGAGGAGGCGGGCCAGATCGAGATCATGGTCGTGCTCGTCGAGGCGGGGCGCCGGCTGGCCCCCGAGCCGATCCTGCACGCCGCGCTCGCACCGGGCGCGCTGATCGCCGAGTTGGGCACGGATGCTCAGAAGGAACAACTCGACGACGTCGCCGGCGGCCAACGCCTGCTGGCCTTCGCCCACCTGGAACCGGGCCACCGCGCCCCGACCGCGGACGTGGGCACCAAGGCTGTGCGGCAAGGCGATTCGTGGGCGCTGAGCGGACGCAAGAACCCGGTGCTCGCCGGCGACTGCGCCGACACCCTGGTGGTCAGCGCCGCGTTACCGAACGGCGGCACGGGGCTGTTCCTGGTCGACGCAAGCGCCGTTACCCGTCACCCGTACCGGACCTTCGACGGACAACGCGGCGCGCAGATCGACTTGGACGCCACACCCGCGGAGCCCCTGGGCGAAGCGGCTGACGCGTCGCAGGCGATCCGCGACGCCATCATCCGCATCCAGGCGGCGCTGTGCGCCGAAGCGGTCGGGGCGATGGAGGAAGCGCTGCGACTGACCACCGACTACCTCAAGACCCGCAAGCAGTTCGGCGTCACGCTCAACAAATTCCAGGCGCTCACCCAGCGGGCGGCCGACATGTACGTGTCGCTCGAACTGGCGCGCAGCATGAGCATGTACGCGTCGATGTCGATCTCGGACGGCAACATCGATCCGGTGATCGCCTCGCGGGCCAAGCTGCAGATCGGCCGCTCGGGCCGGCACATCGCCCAGGAGTCGATCCAGCTGCACGGCGGCATCGGTGTGACCGCGGAATACCCGGTCGCCCACTATGCCGCCCGGCTCACCGCGATCGAGCACACGCTCGGCACATCCGGCGACCACCTGCACAACCTGATCGACCACATCGGCGACTACGACCTGGCCCGTCTCTAGTCATGGCCGCGCCCGCCACGCTCTCGCAGAGGGTTGTCGAGTTCCTGTCAGCCGGCACCCGTACGGGCATGCTCGGTTACGTTGCCGCCGACGGCCGGCCGCTGGTCGCGCCGGTGTGGTTCGTCGTAGACGAGGGACAGCTGGCGTTCAACACCGGCCGTGACACTTCGAAAGGCCGTGCCCTGCATCGTGATCCGCGAGTGGTGATGTGCGTCGACGATCCCCACCCGCCCTACTCGTTCGTCCAGGTGCAGGGCGTGGCGACGGTGAGCGAGGATCCGGCCGACGTGCTCGACATCGCCACCCGCACCGGCGCGCGGTACATGGGCGCCGACCGCGCCGAGGAGTTCGGCCGCCGCAACTCCGCGCCCGGCGAACTGGTGGTGCGCCTGCGCCCGACCAAGGTCATCGCCGGTTTCGATATCAGCGACTGACGCCGCGGCGCACGCCGACCGGTTGTCCGCTCATGCGGGTCCTGCCGCACCGCCGGGCTCCGCGCCGCGCGCCCCCGACGCCTGTACCACCTCGGGCATCTGACCGGCCAGGTACTCGGCGAGCGCGCCGATCGTCGGATAGTCGAAAACCGCTGTGGCGCTGATGGTGAACGCGCCACCGAACTGACCGTACAACCGATTGCGGAGCTCGACCGCCATCAGCGAGTCGGTACCCAGGTCCAGGAACCGGCTCGTCGCGGCCGGCGGCTGTGCGAGCCGCAGGAATTGCTGCACCTCCTGCTGCAGGAACTCCGTCAGGAAACTGACCCGCTCCGCCTCCGGGACCTCGTGCAGCTTCTTGAGCAACTCGCTGTCGCCGGGCGCGGTCGCGGCGTCGCTCGGCAACAAGTGGTCGAGAATCGGTGGGCGAGCACCACCCAGCATCTTCGCGGCGCGCTGCCAATTGGCTTTGATGACGGTCGCCTGGCCCGTGCCGTGCGCGACGATCTCACCGAGCGCGTTGAGCGCCGCGGAGGGTTCCATCGAAACCAGGCCCTGCGCACCGAGATTGGCACGCGCCGCCTCCGACGCGGCCATGCCGCCCTGCGCCCACGGACCGAAGTTCACACTGGTGGCGGGCAGGCCTTGCGCCCTGCGCTCCGCGACCAGCCCGTCGAGCAGCGCGTTGGCCGTCGCGTAGTTGGACTGCCCGGGTGAACCGAGCACGCTGGAAATCGACGAGTAGACGATGAAGAATTCGAGTTCGTCTTTTCTGGTCAGCCGGTGCAGGTTCCAGGACCCCAACGCCTTTGGCAGCAGGGTCGTCCGGAAGCGGTCGACGCTTTGCTGCGGCAGCAGCGCGTCATCGAGCACGCCCGCCAGGTGCACGACGCCCGCCAGCGGCGGCAACTCCGCCCGGATCCGCTCCAGCAGTTCCTCGACCTCGTCCTCGTCGCCGATATCGGCCGCAAAGGTGTGGATCCGGCACCGGTAGCGCTCGGTGATGGCGGCGATCGCCTGTTGCGCGTCCGCGTCGGGCGCGCGGCGGCTGGTCAGCACGATGTCGCCGGCACCGAGTTGGGCCAGGTAGGACGCGGTGTGCAGGCCGAGCGCGCCGAGGCCGCCGGTGATCAGGTAGCTCCGATCGCCCTGCGGCTGCAGCGGGCTCGGCATCTGCAGCACGATCTTGCCGATGTGCCGCGCCTGCTGCATGCGGCGAAACGCGGTCTTCGCCTCGGTCAACGGGTAGATCTCGGCGGGCAGCGGCGCCCACTCGCCGTCGCCCAACCCGTCGGACACTTCGCCCAGCAATCGCCGGATGCGCTCCGGGTCTTGCACGATCGTGCCGTCCAGCGCAACGACCTCGTAGGCGATGTCGGGACGGGCCGCCGCCATCTGCGCATGCGTCCAGATGTCTCGCTTGGCGATCTCGGCGAACCGGCCATTGCGGGCGGTGGCCCGCACGGTCGCTTCCACAAAGCCTTCGTTGGTAAGGCTGTTGAGCACCACGTCGACGCCCGCCCCGTCGGTGTCCGCGAGGATTTGGTCAGCGAACTCCGTCGTGCGCGAGTCGTATACGTACTTCACACCCAGCTTGCGCAGCGTCGCCCGTTTGTAGGTGCTGGCGGTGGCGAAGACGATCGCGCCCTGCTGCTGCGCCATCTGGATGGCGGCCAGTCCGACGCCACCGCTGGCGGCGTGGATGAGCACGCGGTCACCGGGCTTGAGTTGCGCCCAGTCGAAGGCGAGTCGCACGGTGAGGGCGGCCGCCGGAATGGTGGCCGCCGCCACCGCACCCAGCTCGTGCGGTACCGGCGCCAGCAGTTGGGCGGGCACGTTGATCCGGCTGGCGAAGGCCCCCTGCATGAAGCCGAAGACACGCTCGCCGACCTCGAATCCGGCCACACCCTGGCCTATTTCGGTGACGATGCCGGAGAAGTCGCCGCCGATCAGCCCCGGATCGCCCGGGTAGAGGCCCAGCACGTTGAGCACATCCCGGAAGTTGAGACCGGCGGCCTCCACCCGGATCTGAACCTGGCCGGGTTCCGGCGACGGGACCTCCGTCTCGGCGAGATGCAGGTTGTCGATCGCGCCGCGTTCGGTCGGCGCCAGCACGTAGTCGCCCGTGCGCGGTACGGCCAGATGACCGCTGCGCGCCCAGGGCAGCAGCCTGGACGCCAGGAACTTCCCTTGCCGCAGTGCGACTTCGGGTTCTTCCAGAAACGTGTCGGGCGCGCCGAGCAGCCCGCCCAGCGCGTGCACGGCCTCGTCGGATCCGTCGTGATCGATCAGCCTGCAGCGCAGCGTCGGCTGCTCGGAGATGATGGTGCGTCCCAGCCCCCACAGCGCGGCCTGCACCGGGTCGACCCGCTCACCGGATTCGGTCGCCACGGCCCGTTCGGTGATGATCCACAGTCCGCCGGGCAGTTTCACCGACTCTTCGGCCAGCAGCGTGTGCACGGCGCCCAGCAGATTGCCGATGTCCGTCTCCAGCCGGGCGGCGAACTCGTCGCTCGACTCCTCCGCGCCCGGTCGACCGCTGCCGCGCCAGACGACGCCGGTGATCGGCGCGCCGTTCTCCCGCGCTTGGGCGAACAGCTGCTGCCAGTCCCGCTGTCCCATGGCCGCGGTGGACGGAATGCAACCCGGCAGTTCGGCCGCCAGCTCGTCGAATCCGGCGACCAGCCAAGTGCCGCGGTCCTTTTCGCCCTGGCCCTTGCCGGTGCTCGACGCCGGTGCGGGCACCTCGTGCCAGCCGAGGGTGTACAGCAGCCGGGCGACATCGCCGCCAAGTCCGCGCAGCAACGCTTCGCGGGGCGCGCGTTTGACGGTGAACTCGCGTATCCCGCCCAGGTGGCGGCCATCGCGATCCACGAAATCAAGGTCGAAGACCTGTGTTTCGCTCTCCATGCCGCCGGCGCGCCACTTGGCCCGGCAGTAGAACCGCCGCGGCATCCGCTCGGCGAGCATCACCCGCCCATAGCGCAGCGGCAGAAACAGGTCGGGGACCGCTCCCTGCTCGGTCGCCGCGAGAAGCGCGGGAAACGCCGGGAAGGCGACGCCGGTGCACAGGTCGAGCAGTACCGGGTGGACCGGCTCGCCGCCCAGGTGTTCGGCGAGTTCTTCACCGACGACGACGTCGCCGATCGCCTCGCCCTCGCCCACCCACAGCGATTTCAAGGAGGTGGACCACGTGGGGCCCCAGGCCAGTTCCATGTCGGCGAAGGTGTCGAACAGCTGCTGGGGGCGGGTACGGTTCAACCGTTCGACCGCGGCGTCAACGGAATCCACCGGCTCGTATTCGACGTCGGCGCCTCCGGTGACGACGGTGCCGTCGGCGTTCAGCGACCATTCCGCGTCGCGGACGCCATAGGGACGGCTGTGCACCTGGAAGGTCCAGCCACCACGATCCTCGGACGGATGCAAGGTCAGCTGCACCTCGCGAGAACTCTTGTCGGGCAAGATGATCGGTTCGTAGAAGAAGACGTTTTGGACCTGAGCCGGCGTCCCGACCGCGGCAAGGGCCATCGCCGCGTAGGTCGCTCCGGGAACGACAACGGTGCCATAGATGACGTGGTGGGACAGCCACGGCTGCGATTTGACGGACAGCCGACTGGTGTACACGACATCACCGGAGGCCAGATCCTTTTCGCTGCCGAGGATTCCGGACACGGCGGCGCCCGGACCGTCGACGCCGGCGATACCGGACGCCTTGGGCCAGAAGTGGCGGCGCTGGAACGGATAGGTGGGCAGGTCGAGTCTGCGACCGGGTCGCTGGTGGACCGTGGCGAACTCGGGCCGGTGCCCGGCGACATAGGCCGCCGCCAGCGCACCGGAGATCTGACGCCGGGCGCCGGCGCCCTTGCGCAGGGAGGCGATCGCGCGTGGCGCCGCCGAGTGTTCCGGCCACGCCTGCACCGCGGACGCGGTCAGGATCGGTTGCGGACCGATCTCCATCAGCACCGAGCAGCCCAGCGCCGCCACCGTGCGCACGCTCTCGGTGAACTGCACCGGCTGGCGGGAATGCCGCCGCCAATACTGCGCGTCCAGCGGGGTTTCCGCGGTCAGCACCGCGCCGGTGCGGTTGCACACCAGCGGGCGGGTCGGGGTGGCGAACTGCAGCCGCGTCGCGTACGCCTCGAATTCGTCGAGCACCGGCTCGAGCAACTCGGAGTGGAAGGCGTGGCTGGTGTCCAGCCAGGTGCAGCGGATCCCGTCATCGCTGAAGGCCGTGACGATCTGTTCCAAATCGGTACCCGGACCCGACAACACCGTATTGCGGCCGTTGTAGGCGGCGACCGAAACCCGGGAGAACCGCTTGGCGGCGTCCTCCACGTGCTCGGGGTCGGCGAACACCGCCACCATCCGGCCACCCTCGGGCAGGCTGCCGAACAGCCGCCCGCGTTCGGCCATCAGCCGCGCACCGTCCTCGAGGCTGAACACGTCGGCCACACACGCCGCCGCGTACTGGCCGACGCTGTGCCCGAGGACGACGTCGGGCTCGATGCCCCACGACTGCCACAACCGGGCCAGGCCCATCTCGATGGCGAAGAGCGCCGGCTGCGCAAACGACGTGTGCTGCAACGTCTCTGCGGCGTCGCGGTCGGTGTCGAACAGAACCTCCAACAGCGGGCGCGGCAGCATGCCGTCGACCGCTTCCGCGCACCGCGTCACGGTCTCGGCGAATACCGGCTCGGAGTCGAACAGCTCGCGGGCCATCCCCGGGTACTGGCTGCCCTGCCCGGTGAACAACCACGCCGTCTTCGGTGGGTCGCCGCACTCGCCCCGGACCACACCCGGTCGCAAACGGTTCTCGGCCAACTCGTCCAGCATCTCGCGGGCGCCCCGCGCCGAATCCACGACCAGCGCGGCGCGGTGTTCGAAGTGCGCACGGCCGACCCCGGCGGTGAAGCAGACATCGGCGATGTCGACGTCGGGGTGCGAGTCCAGCCAGGACCCGTATCGCTGCGCCAACGCCACCAACGCCTGCGGTGAGCGCGCCGACATGGGGAACACGCCGACGCGTTCGGTTGAGGCGTCCGGCGCCGGTGTCACCGCAAGGCCGTCCGCCGGGTCGGCGGTCACCGTTTCCGGTGGCGCCTCCTCGATCAGAACGTGAGCGTTCGTTCCGGTGAACCCGAACGAGCTCACCCCGGCCCGGCGCGGCCGGCCGTTGGCCTGCCAGGGCGTCGCCCTGTCGACGACCCGCACCGGCAGGGAGTCCCACGGAATGTGCGGCGACGGATTCTTGAAGTGCAAGTTCTGCGGCAGCACCTCGTGCTGCAACGACAGCACGACCTTGATCAGACCCGCGACGCCGGCGGCCGACTCGAGGTGGCCGAGGTTGGTCTTCGCCGATCCGATCAGCAGGGGCCGGCCCGGATCCCGGTCGGCGCCGTAGACGGCCGCGGCGGCCTGCACCTCGATCGGGTCACCGAGTGAGGTGCCGGTGCCATGCGCCTCGAGGTAATCGACCTCTCCCCCGCTCACCCCGGCGCGGGCCAGCGCCGCGGAGATAAGCCGTTGCTGTGCACCACCATTGGGCACGGTCAGACCGCTGGACGCGCCGTCCTGATTGACCGCGCTGCCCCGGATGACCGCACAGATGCGGTCGCCGTTGCGTTGCGCATCGCTCAGCCGCTTGAGCACGAGAATTCCGCAGCCTTCGCTGCGCACGTAGCCGTCGGCGGCGGCGTCGAAGGTCTTGCACCGTCCGTCGGGCGAGAGCATCCTGGCTCGCGAGGCGGCGACGATGGATGCCGGGCTCAGCAGCACGTTGACACCGCCGGCCAGCGCCAGATCGCAGTCGCCGGAGTGCAATGCCTGGCAGGCCTGATGCACGGCGACCAGCGACGAGCTGCACGCGGTGTCGACCGCCACGGCCGGCCCTTCCAGCCCGAGCGCGAAGGCGACTCGACCGGCGATCGCGTTGAGCGCGTTGCCGGTGATGAAGTGCGCCTCGATGCTCTCGACCGAGTCTCGCGACAACAGGTGCGAATACTCGTTGGCGGCCACGCCCACGAAGATGCCGCTTCGGCTGCCCCGCAACGCGGCCGGCGAATACCCGGCCCGTTCCAGTCCCTCCCAAGCGATTTCGAGCATCAGCCGCTGCTGCGGATCTATCCACACGGCCTCCCGCGGGGAGATCCCGAAGAACTCGGGATCGAATCCGGCGATCCCATCCAGGAATCCGCCGCTGCGGCTGTAGATCTTGCCCGGCGTCTCCGGGTCCGGGTCGTAGTACTCGTCGATATCGAAGCGGTCATCCGGGATCTCCCGGATCGCGTCGACACCGCCGGACAGCACCTCCCAATAGCCTTCGGGGTCGGGCGAGGCCGGAAAGCGGCATGCCACCGCGACGATCGCGATGGGCTCGTCGGCGGGCCCGGTCGTCACCGACGCCGGCCGGGCATCCGCCTTGGCGGCCGCCTGCGCGTTGAGACCCAGGACGTCGTCGAGCAGGTAGAGCGCCACGTCGGCCACCCGCGGATAGTCCATCGCGAGGGTGGCCGGCAGTTCCCTGCCCACCGCGTGCTCGACCCGGCGGCGTAACTCGACGGCCATCAGCGAATCCATGCCGAGGTCGAAGAACCCGGCCTCCTCGCGAATCTCCGCCGCGTCGATCCGTGTCACCTCGGCGACGACGTCGCGCAGGTAGTCCACCAGCAGCTTCTTCCGCTGCTGCACCGGGGCGTGGGTGAGCTGTTCGACCAGCCGGGTGTTCCCGGACGACGACGGCACCGGCACCGACTCGGGCAGCTCCCCGGCCAACTCGTCCAGGAATGCCCGCCGGCCCGCCTGCTGATAGAGCGGCAGGAAGCGGGCCCAGTCGATCCGGGCCACCACCCCGTGCGCGGCGGAAGTCGCGACGAGGTCGGCCATTCCGGCCAACGCGTCTGCGGGTGGCAGTGTGCGGACCCCGCGCTGCTCCAGGCGCGCACGGGCCTCCTCGTCGGCCATCCCGGCCGCCCACGGGCCGAAGTTGACGCTGACCGCCGGCACGTCCTGCTCACGCAGCCGCCAGGACAATCCGTCGAGGAAGGCGTTGGCCGCGCCGTAGGCGGTCTGGCCGAAGCTGCCCCAGACCGAGGCGATCGAGGAGGTGCTCAGGAAGAAGTCCAGTGGCAGCTCGGCGGCAGCCTCGCTCAAATTCCAAGCGCCCCAGACCTTGCCCGCGAACACGCGATCGACTTCGGCGTCGTCCACGGCCCGCAGCGGCGTGGTGCCCATCTCGCCCGCGGCGTGGACGATGCCCGCCAGCGGCGGCAGTTGTGCCTCGACCGTGGCCAGTAGGCGGGCGACGTCGTGCGGATCGGCGACATCGGCCGCGATGACCCGGATTTCACAATCCGACCTTTCCCGGATGGCATCGACGCGCTGCTGCGCCGCAGCACTGGGCGCCCGCCGGCTGGTCAGCACCAGGTGGCGCGCGCCGCGGTCGGCCAGGTACCCGGCGACTTCCAATCCGACGCCGCCCAGCCCGCCGGTCACCAGATAAGTTGCCCCATCACGCAATACGAGCGGCGCCGCGGTCGGCAGCCCCGAACGCCGGGTCAGCCGGGGAACGAAGATGCCGCCGTCTCTGAGCGCGATTTGATCTTCGTCCCGCGGTCCGGCCACGACCTGACCGATCAGCCGGCTCCAGTCGTCGGCGCCGCCTTGGGACAGGTCTGCCAGCCCGCCCCACAGCTGTGGGTGTTCCAGGGAGGCGGCGCGCCCGAATCCCCACAGACAGGATTGCGCCGGCGACACGGTGTCGGCGTCGGTGACGCGTTGCGCACCGCGGGTGATCAACCAGACGGGGGCGCGCAGTTCCGCTGCGGCCGCGGCGCGGAAGAGTCGACGTGTTCCGCTCAGGACGCGGTGTTGCATCCGCAGCAGTGAGCGCATCGACGGCGCCGTATCCCCTTCGAGCGCGGCGCAGTTCAGGATCCGCGGCGTCGATTCGCCTGCCGCCGTTGCGCGTAGCTCCGCTTCGAGCCGTTCCTCGTCGGCGTCCGACACGGGCAGCCCGACGATCCGAAACGGCTGGCCCTGGGCGCTCAGCGCGTCGACCAGCGGCGCGACCGCCGCGGTGTCATCGCTGATCAGCAGCCACTCGGAGCCCGCGCCCGCGAGGGCGGCCGCGACAGCGCTTTTCTCCCAGCGGATCTCGTAACGAGCGTCCGCGATGGTTTGGGTCTCACGCTGCTGGTTGTGTTGTGCGGCAAGCCTGGCCAGCACGTCGGCGGTCTGCCGCTCGGCGTTCGGACCGTCGAGCAGCGCGGCGAGTTCCTCGATCCGGCCGTCCTCGAGAAGCCGGACCGCTTCGGTGCGCGCGGCGGCGGTTTCGGCGACGGACGCGGTGGCCGGGGCGTCCTTGTCGCGAAACCAGTACTGGCGATGCTGGAACGGATAGGTGGGCAGGTCAAGCTTGCGCGTGGGTTCCGGTTGCAGAGCGCCGAAGGCCGGCAGGTGGCCGCAGATGTAGGCGTTGGCAAGGGCTTCGGTGATCTGGCGGTGGTCGGCGCCGTTCCGGCGCAGCGAGGCGATCGCGCGGGGCGCGGTGGCCGGATCGGGCCACGCCCGCAGGGCGGCGGCGGTAAGCACCGGTTGCGCGCCCACCTCGAGGAGGACCGCGCAGCTGGACGCCTCCTACTGGCGCCGCCACGCGCGCCAGCCGATCGAGTTCGCCAAGAGCGTGTCCAC
>NZ_LZKD01000061.1:0-36845 GCF_001668695.1 Mycobacterium sp. E2497 | reverse complement strand
CACGGTGGACAAGCTGACCTTCGATCCGGCCGGATTCGGTTTCGCCCGAGCCGATCTCGGTGACCTGCTGGGCGGTGACGCGCAAGCCAACGCCGCCGAGGTGCGTGCGGTGCTGGCCGGCGGCAAGGGACCGGTCCGGGACGCCGTGGTGCTCAACGCCGCCGGGGCCCTGGTCGCCCACGCCGGTCTATCCAGCCGCGCTGAATGGTTGCCGGCGTGGGAGGACGGGCTGCGGCGCGCCGGCGCGGCGATCGACTCCGGCGCGGCCGAAGAGCTGCTCGCGCGATGGGTGCGGTTCGGCGAGCAGCTCTGAATCGTATTGCGCCGCTTGGGCCGAGGTCTGCTCGTAGGCCAACCGCGCCGGCGCGCCGCAGCCCGTCCTCCCACGCCGGCAACCATTCAGCGCGGCTGGATAGACCGGCGTGGGCGACCAGGGCCCCGGCGGCGTTGAGCACCACGGCGTCCCGGACCGGTCCCTTGCCGCCGGCCAGCACCGCACGCACCTCGGCGGCGTTGGCTTGCGCGTCACCGCCCAGCAGGTCACCGAGATCGGCTCGGGCGAAACCGAATCCGGCCGGATCGAAGGTCAGCTTGTCCACCGTGCCGGCCTGCACGCGCCAAATGGTGCTGGTGGTGGTCGTGGTCAGCTCGTCCAGCCCGTCGTCACCGTGCACCACCAGCACGCTCGACCGGCGCGCGGCGAACACCCCCGCCATCACCTCGGCCAGGTCGGCGAACGCGCAGCCGATCAGCCCGGCCCGCGGTCTGGCCGGATTGGTCAGCGGCCCAAGGAGATTGAAGACCGTCGGTACCCCGATCTCGCGTCGTACCACCGAGGCGTGCCGGTACGAGGGATGAAACACCGGCGCGAAGCAGAACCCGATGCCGACCTCGGCCAGGCTCTGCGCGACCTGCTCGGGTCCGAGCTCGATGCGCACGCCGAGCGCCTCCAGCGTGTCGGCGCCACCGGACAGCGACGACGCCGCGCGGTTGCCGTGTTTGACCACCGGCACGCCCGCGGCCGCGACCACGATCGCCGCCATGGTGGACAGGTTGACCGTGTTGACGCCGTCACCACCCGTCCCGACGATGTCGACGGCGTCGTCGCGCAGGGCGGGCATGGGGCGCGCGTGGCTCAGCATGACGTCGGCCAGCTCGCTGACCTCGGCCGAGGTGGGGACCTTCATCTTCATGGCCACGGCGAATGCGGCAATCTGCGCCGGGCTCGCGCCGCGAGCCATGACCTGTTCCATGGCCCAGGCGGCCTGGCCCCGCACCAGGTCGTGCCCGCCCGTCAACCGGGCCAGGACCTGCGGCCACGACGGCGCCGACCCCGGGCCCGCGGTCGAACCGCCGGGGGTCGAAGCCTCAGATGACACAGCCACGCGCCGATGGTCCCACGCGGACCGAACCTCGCCCAACAGCCGCGGAAAGCCGCCCGCTCCGGGCGCGGCCGCGACGCGAAAACATTAATTGCCGCCCCGGGTGGAGTTGATCAACTACAAAGCGTCATACTTGCGGATGTGACCAGCGCTGTAGGGACCTCGGGTACTGCAATCACGTCGCGGGTTCATTCGTTGAATCGACCCAACATGGTCAGTGTCGGCACCATCGTCTGGCTCTCCAGCGAGCTGATGTTCTTTGCCGGCCTGTTCGCGATGTACTTCACCGCGCGTGCGCAGTCGGGCGGGAAATGGCCGCCGCCGCCGACCGAACTCAACCTCTATCAGGCCGTCCCGGTGACGCTCGTGCTGATCGCGTCGTCGTTCACCTGCCAGATGGGGGTGTTCGCGGCCGAGCGCGGCGACGTCTTCGGGCTGCGTCGCTGGTACGTGATCACCTTCCTGATGGGCCTGTTCTTCGTTTGCGGGCAGGGCTACGAGTACTTCCACCTGGCGACTCACGGCACCACCATCCCCGGCAGCGCCTACGGCAGCGTGTTCTACCTGGCGACCGGGTTCCACGGTCTGCACGTCACCGGCGGTCTGATCGCCTTCATCTTCCTGCTGGCGCGCACCGCGATGAGCAAGTTCACCCCGGCGCAGGCCACCGCGAGCATCGTCGTCTCCTACTACTGGCATTTCGTCGACATCGTGTGGATCGCGCTGTTCACCGTGATCTATTTCATCCGATGAGCCGACGCTGGACGAACAGGAGTGCTGGGTTGAAGAAACTGGGGTCTACCAGATCCGGTGCGCGGCCCGGGCAGTCGCGAAAAGCCGCCAGTGATCGCTCCCGGCGGCGGCTGCGCCGCCGCCTCTCGGGCGGGCTGTTGCTGCTGATCGCGCTCACCATCGCCGGCGGCCTGGCCGCCGTGCTGACGCCGCGCCCCCAGGTGGCTGTTGCCGACGAGTCGTCCTCGGCGCTGCTGCGGACCGGCAAGCAACTGTTCGAGACGTCGTGCGTGTCCTGCCACGGGGCCAACCTGCAGGGGGTGCCCGACCGCGGGCCCAGCCTGATCGGCGTCGGCGAGGAGGCCGTGTACTTCCAGGTCTCGACCGGCCGGATGCCCGCGATGACCGGCGAGGCCCAGGCGCCCCGCAAGGAGCCGATCTTCGACGAGGCGCAGACCGACGCGCTGGGCGCATACGTGCAGGCCAACGGTGGCGGTCCGACCACGGTGCGCAACCCGGACGGCAGCCTGGCCATGAAGTCGCTGCGCGGCGACGACCTCGGCCGCGGCGGGGACCTGTTCCGGCTGAACTGCTCCTCCTGCCACAACTTCACCGGCAAGGGTGGGGCGCTGTCGTCGGGCAAGTATGCGCCGCCGCTGGAAGCGCCGAACGAGCAGCAGATCCTGGCGGCGATGCGGACCGGCCCGCAGAACATGCCGAAGTTCTCCGACCGCCAGCTGTCCTTCGAGGCCAAGAAGGACATCATCGGCTACATCAAGGCGGTTACCGAGGAGCGCCAGCCCGGCGGCTACGGCCTGGGCGGATTCGGGCCCGCACCCGAGGGCATGGCCGCGTGGATCATCGGGATGGTCGCCGCCATCGGTTTGGCACTGTGGATTGGGGCACGAGCATCATGAGCGAAAACGACGTTCGCGGCTCTGACACCGACAAGGGCGCCGCGCCGAACGAACCCGACGAGGCGGCCCTGGCCGCCATGTCGCGCGACGCGCTGGTGGCGCTGGGCGGCAAGCTCGACGGCGTCGAGACGCTGGTCAAGGAACCCCGCTGGCCCGTCGAGGGCACCAAGGCCGAGAAGCGCGCAGAGCGCGGAGTCGCCCTGTGGCTGTTGCTGGGCGGCATCTTCGGGCTGGCGCTGCTGCTGGTGTTCCTGTTCTGGCCGTGGGAGTACAAGCCGAAGGCGGCCGCGGGCAGCCTGCTGTACGACCTGGCCACCCCGCTGTACGGGCTGACCTTCGGGATGTCGATCCTGTCGATCGCCGTCGGCACCATCCTGTACCAGAAACGGTTTATCCCGGAAGAGATTTCGATCCAAGACCGGCACGACGGCGCCTCCCGGGAGATCGACCGCAAGACGGTCGTGGCCAACCTGACCGACGCCCTGGAAGGCTCGACCGTCCGGCGGCGCAAGGTGATCGGGGCATCGCTGGGGCTGGGCCTCGGCGCGTTCGGACTGTCCACGTTGGTGGCGTTTGCCGGCGGCCTGATCAAGAACCCGTGGAAGCCGGTGGTGCCCACCGCGAACGGCAAGAAGGCCGTGCTGTGGACGTCCGGCTGGACACCGCGCTACGCGGGCGAGACCATCTTCCTCGCGCGGGCCACCGGTTCCGCCGGGACGTCGCCGTTCATCAAGATGCGCCCGGAGGACCTCGACGCCGGCGGCATGGAGACCGTCTTTCCGTGGCGCGAGTCCGACGGTGACGGCACCACCCCGGAATCGCAGGAAAAACTGCGGGCGATCAACCAGGGCGTCCGCAACCCCGTGATGCTCATCCGGGTCCGGCCGTCGGACATGCCCCGCGTGGTCAAGCGCCAGGGCCAGGAGAGCTTCAATTACGGCGAGTTGTTCGCCTACACCAAGGTCTGCTCGCACCTGGGTTGCCCCGCGTCGCTGTACGAGGAGCAGTCCTACCGAATCCTGTGCCCTTGTCACCAGTCGCAGTTCGACGCCCTGCACTTCGCCAAGCCGATCTTCGGCCCGGCGGCGCGTGCGCTGGCGCAACTGCCCATCACGATCGACACCAACGGGTACCTGGTCGCCAACGGCGACTTCATCGAGCCCGTCGGACCGGCCTTCTGGGAAAGGACGACATCATGAGCCCGAAGCTGAGTCCCCCCAAGCCGCCCAAGATCGGCGACGTCCTGGCTCGCCAGGGCGAAGACATCGACACGCGCTATCACCCGTCGGCGGCGGTGCGCCGGCAGCTCAACAAGGTCTTCCCGACCCACTGGTCGTTCCTGCTGGGCGAGATCGCGATGTACAGCTTCATCGTGCTGCTGCTCACCGGTGTCTACCTGACACTGTTCTTCGACCCGTCCATGGCCGAGGTCACCTACAACGGGGCCTACCAGCCGCTGCGCGGGGTCGACATGTCCAAGGCGTTCGCGTCGACCCTCGACATCTCCTTCGAGGTGCGTGGCGGGCTGTTCGTCCGTCAGGTACACCACTGGGCCGCACTGATTTTCGCGGCGTCGATCATGGTGCACCTGGCCCGCATCTTCTTCACCGGCGCGTTCCGCCGGCCCCGTGAGGCCAACTGGGTCATCGGGTCGCTGCTGCTGATCCTGGCCATGTTCGAGGGCTACTTCGGCTACTCGCTGCCCGACGACCTGCTCTCGGGCATCGGGCTGCGCGCCGCGCTGTCCTCGATCACGCTGGGGATGCCGATCATCGGCACCTGGCTGCACTGGGCCCTGTTCGGCGGCGACTTCCCGTGCGGCGGCATCGGCAACGAATGTGCGACGGCGGGCTACATCATCCCCCGCATGTACGCGCTGCACATCCTGCTGCTGCCGGGGATCATCCTGGCGCTGATCGGGCTGCACCTGGCGATGGTGTGGTTCCAGAAGCACACCCAGTTCCCCGGGCCGGGCCGCACCGAGCACAACGTGGTCGGCGTCCGGGTCATGCCGATCTTCGCGGTGAAGTCCGGCGCGTTCTTCGCCGCGATCGTCGGTGTGCTCGGCCTGATGGGTGGCCTGCTGCAGATCAACCCGATCTGGAACCTTGGCCCCTACAAGCCATCCCACGTTTCGGCCGGTTCGCAGCCGGACTTCTACATGATGTGGACGGAAGGCCTGGCGCGCATCTGGCCGCCGTGGGAGTTCTACTTCTGGCACCACACGATCCCGGCCGCCGTCTGGGTGGCGCTGATCATGGGCCTGATCTTCGTGCTGCTGATCGTCTACCCCTTCCTGGAGAAGCGGTTCAGCGGTGACTACGCGCATCACAACCTGCTGCAACGGCCGCGCGACGTGCCGGTGCGCACGGCGATCGGCGCGATGGCGATCTCCTTCTACATGTTGCTGACGCTCGCGGCGATGAACGACATCATCGCGCTGAAATTCCAGATCTCGCTGAACGCGACGACGTGGATCGGCCGCATCGGGATGGTCATCCTCCCGCCCGTGGTCTACTTCATCACCTACCGGTGGTGCGTCGCCCTGCAGCGCAGCGACCGGGAGGTGCTGGCGCACGGGATCGAGACCGGCATCATCAAGCGACTGCCGCACGGGGCGTACATCGAGCTGCATCAGCCGCTCGGCCCCGTCGACGACCACGGCCACCCGATACCGCTCGAATACCAGGGCGCGGCGCTGCCCAAGCGGATGAACAAGCTGGGCTCGGCCGGTTCACCGGGTCACGGCAGCTTCCTGTTCGCCGACCCGGCGTCCGAGGATGCGGCCCTGCGCGAGGCGGCGCACGGTTCCGAGCAACGTGCCCTGACCGCGCTGCGCGAGCACCAGGAAAGCACCGTCGGGTCAAACGGCAAGAACGGCGAGCACCACTAGCCTCGTGCTGGTCCGGTGACGGCCGCGCCGCACTGTTGGTGGGCGGCCCGCACGATGGAGCCGGCGGTCAGGAAGGCCGGCTTCACCTGGTCGCGGGCCTCGACGGGCAGGTTGGCCGCGCAGCGCAGCACCATCAGGGCGAGCGCGCTGTAGGTCGCGTACGGGATGACCAGCAGGTTCACCCGTGCGTCGTCCCCGACGACGGTCATCACGTGCTGGCGCTTGCGTTCCCATCCCGACCAGTTCAGGTCGGGTGGTCGTTGCAGCGGCGGCCAATTGACGTTGATGGTGCTGACTTCTCCCAGCAGAGGAGTCAGGACGGCGACCAACTCGGGCAACTCGTTGGTGATGCGGTCCGCGCGCGGCCACCACGCGCCGTCGATGGCGCGGCCCAGGTCATGGGCCACCGCCACCCGGACCGGATTGGCGCGGCGGCGGCGTTCGAACGATTCGCGGCCGGGCAGATTCGCGACAACCATCTGCGGATCCCTTCACGTCGGCGTCGTTCGCCCCGGCGAGCGCGGGACGGACGGAGGAATCGCATTGCCTGTGGGTGGCCGGTAGAGGCCGACCACCGCTGACAACGAAACGGCTCGCGCTGAACGCTACGCCACCAGCACCTCACCGGGGCGGCCAGGGCGCCGACGACGCGGGCTCATCTCGCACGGCGGTAGCGGCGGCGCCTTCGCGGCCGCGCCGTCCGGTCGGGCCGGCCCGACCGGGATCGTGCACTACAGTTGCGAGGGTCCGACCGTGGCGCTGTCCGGGTGAGCGGAGGGCCGACACGGTGAGGATGGACGCAATGGCGATACAGGACTGGGGCGACGCCCCGGAGATCCATCCGTCCAAGATCAAGGTCGGTGACGTCATCGGCACGCTGCGGCCCACGACCCTGCGTTACACCGTCAAGATGATCAGCGGGCCGCAGACCACTCCCCGACGCTGGACATTCTTCGGCCGCGACGCCAACGGTACGCAACACACGGGCACCTTCGGCGAGGACGAACGGGTTCGCAGGTACGCCAAGGCGTCCTGACGCGGGCCTACTGCGCGGCGATGGCGCGGCGCAGCTGCCGGACGTGCAGCCACTCGATCGCCGGCATCCCGGCGGTGACGACCGCGGCCACGCCGTAAGCAACCCAGGACGGGCTGTCGTGGCCCACGGCCATCAGGTAGGTGGCAGTGGCCACCGCGACCAGCGCCAGGCCCATCGCGCCCACCAGCAGCACGGTGCCGCGCAACCAGACCCGATCGACCGCCTCCCCCGACCAGCCGGAGTCGGCCTCCTCAGCCGGCGCCTGCGCCCTCGGCTGACGCGCCCATTCGGCCGCGGTGCGCGGCGCCTGGGACATCAGGCGCACCGGGGCCCGGGGTGCCGTCATCCCCCGGGCGGCGGGCTCGCTCTGCGCCATCCGGCGGGCACGCAACAGCATCGGGATGGCCCCGGCGATGATCAGCGCGGACACCACGATCACGGCGTACAGCACCCACGACGTGGTATGGCTGCCGCCGGCCGCCTTGTGAAAGCCCCGCCCCAGGTCCGACAGCGCGACGGCCGCGGCCACGCTCACGCCCAGCAACACCAGCCAGACGACGGCGCAGGCGCCGATCAATATGCGGTCGACGACGTCGGGCGAAACGGTGTCGTCGCCCAACCCACGGCGATACGCCGAATACCTGCTGACCATCAGCAGCTCGTCTGCGGTGCGTCGTTGGTGTTCGACGACAGGACGGTTCCGTCGCTCGTCGTGATCGAGCAGTTGAGCCGGCTGACCCGGAAAAGGCTGGACGCCTCGACGGAGCCCACGTCGGACTGGGAGATGGGCGTGACGGTCATCGACCACGGGATGTACACGTTGTGCTGCGTGCGCCGCCGCCCCGACGCGTCGACGTAGGTCACCGAGATGATGTCACCGGGCGCCTTGGTGCCGGTCACCGAATAGGTCACTTGCCGCGGCCCCGCCGGGGTGGTCGGCGGCGGTGGCGGCGGCGCCGCCGCGGTCGAGGTGGCCGGCGGCGGCGCCGGGGCGGGCGGCGGCGGTGGCGGCGGCGGTGCAGGCGTCACCGTCACGGTCTGGGTCTCCGTTGCTGTCGGGGGCGGCGGTTCGGTCGTGGGTGGTGGCGGCGGAGGCGGCGGTGGCGGTTTGGTGGTCGTGATCTCGTCCTGCATCGGCGGCATCGACGGGACGGTGGTGGTGTTCGGGTTGGCCAGCTTGGTGGTGTCGGTGCGCGCGAACAACAGCGATACCGAGACGACGAGCGCGATGGCGGCCACGATGGCGGCGATCCCGACCACCCACGGCCAGCGCGGTGCGGCGTGCTCGTCGTCGGTGTCGTCCGACTCGTCGAAGGCGTCGTAGTCGTAGAGCCGGAGATCGGCCGGCAAGTACGGGCCGCTGATGAAGTGCTCCGACTCCGGGGCCGAATAGGCCCGCGAGTAGGCGTCGGTCTGGCCGGTCTGCTCGGCCGCCGGCTCGGCGCCGTCGTCGAAGGGCTCGAGTTCGTCGTCGGGACCGGGTTCGCCCGCGGATTCCGGGCCGTCCGCGGGCTCGCCGTCGGAATCGGGTTGGTGGGGAGCCTCGTTCACGGAATCGGGTTCCTCAGGTTCCCATTCCGGTGGTTTCGGCCCGCTCATCTTTGCCTGCCCTGTCCGACTGCCTCACCAGCGCGCGGGGCCCGACGGCCGTAGCGTTGCGCGCGCGCTTGAGAAATTGTCATTGCCTGGGCAAAACATTACCGAACCGAGAGTGGCAAAGAAGTCCTGGCGAAGCGGCCACAGATCACGTGATCGGATTGTGACCTTATCGCGTGCGGATCAGTGCTTCTCGGGTCCCACGTAGTACTCGAATACCAGCCCCGCGACCGACGCGAGGACGAACATCACCCCCGCGGCGATCAGCCACGGCAGCCACAGCGCGATGCCGACCGCACTCACCGAGGCCGACAGCGCGATCAGGATCGGCCACCAGCTGTGCGGGCTGAAGAAGCCCAATTCACCTGCTCCGTCGCTGATCTCGGCGCCCTCGTAGTCCTCGGGCCGGGTGTCGATGCGGCGCGCGACGAATCGGAAGAAGGTGGCCACGATCAACGCCAGTCCGCCAGTCAGCGCCAGCGCGGTTGTGCCCGCCCATTCCTCACCGCCGGTGGCGAAAAGGGCTGTCAGCACCCCGTAAAGCACCGCAACCACAATGAAAAACCCGGCGACGAATTCGAAAAGCCTGGCTTCAATATGCATTTGGTGTCCTAACCTACTGCTGACTTCCGGCCAACTGGCCGCGGCGGGTGTCGAACGGGTGGGTGGACACCGCGAGCGGTGCCTGACCGATGGCCTGCAATGCCTGGGCGTTGCTCTTTCCGTCGATCCGCTGCTGCAGGTAAGCCTTGAAGTCGTTGGGCGGCACCACCCTAACCTCGAAATTCATCATCGAGTGATAGGTGCCACAGAACTCGGCGCAATGGCCCACGAAGGCCCCTGGCTTGCTGATGTCGTCCACCTGGAAGACGTTGATCGAGTTGTTCGCCTCGGCGTTGGGGATCACGTCGCGCTTGAACAGGAACTCCGGCACCCAGAACGTGTGGATGACATCCGCGGAGGCCAGCCGGAACTGGATGCGCTTGCCGGTCGGCAGCACCAGCACGGGGATCTCGTCGCTGGTTCCCAGGGTCTCGACCTTGTCGAAGTTCAGGTAGGTGCGGTCGGAGGTGTTCAGCCCGCGTACCGGTCCGACGAGCTCCTCGCCGTGGGCGTCCTTGCCTTCGGGCTTGGACACCATCGCGTTCTTGCGCGCCTGGTCGGCGCCGTCGTAGGTCAGCGTGCCGTCCTTGAAGTCGACGCGCTGATAGCCGAACTTCCAGTTCCACTGGAAGGCGGTGACGTCCACCACCACCTCGGGGTCCTTGTCGACGTGCAGCATTTTCTCCTGGACCACCACGGTGAAGTAGAACAACACCGAGATGATCAGGAACGGCGTCACCGTCAGGACCAGTTCCAGCGGCATGTTGTAGCCGAACTGGCGGGGCAGCTCGGTGTCGGTGGCCTTCTTGCGGTGGAAGGCGGATGCCCAGAAGATCAAACCCCACACGATGACGCCGACGACCAGCGAGGCGATGGTGGCGCCGAGCCACAACTCACGGTTGAGGTGGGCCTGCGGGGTGATGCCCTTGGGCCAGCCCAGGCCCAGCACGTCCTCCCAGCTGCATCCGCTCAGGGTCAGCGCCAACACGCCGAATGTCGCGGCCAGCGCCAGCGGCCGCAGGCGACGGGGCAGACCATGCCGAACGCCCCCGGAACGGCCCCAAAACCTGCCCTGCGACAAACGTTGCGAACGGACCTGCTCGCGAGGTGTCACGTCGGCGCCTCCTGCTCGGATATCGAATACTACGCAGCGTAGACCACGCCGCTGACCGCGGCGACGAAACCCCGGCCCGTCCCGGGTGTGCGGCACCACAATCGGCGGCCGGGTGCGGCATACTGGGGCGCCGTGTGTGGTCTGCTGGCGTTCCTCGCTGCCCCCGACAGTGCGGACGCCGCCCGGGCCGACGCCGCGATCGCGCGCGCGTCGCATCTGATGCGCCACCGCGGCCCCGACGAGCCGGGCACATGGACCGACCCGGGCGCCGACGGAAGCGTCGTGTTCGGCTTCAACCGGCTGTCGATCATCGACATCGCGCACTCCCACCAGCCGCTGCGCTGGGGCCCGCCGGAGTCGCCGGATCGCTACGTGCTGGTGTTCAACGGGGAGATCTACAACTACCTCGAGCTACGCGACGAGCTGGCCACCGCGCACGGCGCGGCCTTCGCCACCGACGGTGACGGCGAGGCGATCGTCGCCGGATACCACTACTGGGGCGCCGACGTGCTGACCCGGCTGCGCGGCATGTTCGCCTTCGCCCTGTGGGACACCGCCACTCTCGAATTGTTCTGTGCCCGAGACCCTTTCGGTATCAAGCCGCTCTTCATGGCCACCGGCACCGGCGGCACGGCGGTGGGCAGCGAGAAGAAGTGCCTGCTGGACCTGGCCGAGTTGGTCGGGTTCGACACCGACATCGACGACCGGGCCGTGCAGCACTACACCGTGCTGCAATACGTGCCCGAGCCCGAGACGCTGCACCGCGGGGTGCGCCGGCTGGAATCGGGCTGCCACGCGCGGATTCGGCCCGGGCGGCAGCCGGAGATCACCCGCTACTTCGTGCCGCGCTTCGCGGCCACGCCGATCAGCCGCGACAGCGAGCAGGGCCGCTACGACGAGATCACCGCGGTGCTCGAGGACTCGGTGGCCAAGCACATGCGCGCCGACGTCACCGTCGGGGCGTTCCTGTCCGGAGGCATCGACTCCACCGCCATCGCGGCGCTGGCCATCCGGCACAACCCCAAGCTGATCACCTTCACCACCGGGTTCGAGCGGGAGGGCTTCTCCGAGATCGACGTCGCGGTGGCCTCCGCCGAGGCGATCGGCGCCCGCCACGTCGCCAAGGTGGTCCACCCGGACGAGTTCGTGGCCGCCCTGCCCGAAATCGTCTGGTACCTCGACGAGCCGGTGGCCGACCCCGCGCTGGTGCCCCTGTTCTTCGTCGCCCGGGAGGCCCGCAAACACGTCAAGGTGGTGCTGTCCGGGGAGGGCGCCGACGAGTTGTTCGGCGGCTACACGATCTACCGGGAACCGTTGTCGCTCAAGCCCTTCGACTACCTGCCGCGGCCGCTGCGGCGATCGATGGGCAAGGTGTCCAAGCCGCTGCCGGAGGGAATGCGCGGCAAGAGCCTGCTGCACCGCGGCTCGCTGACGCTCGAGGAGCGCTACTACGGCAACGCGCGCAGCTTCTCCGACGCCCAGCTGCGCGACGTGCTGCCCGGCTTCCGGCCCGAATGGACCCACACCGACGTCACCGCCTCGGTGTACGCGCAGTCGGCCGGCTGGGACCCGGTGGCCCGCATGCAGCACATCGACCTGTTCACCTGGCTGCGCGGCGACATCCTGGTCAAGGCGGACAAGATGACGATGGCCAACTCGCTGGAGCTGCGGGTGCCGTTCCTGGATCCGGAGGTCTTCGCCGTCGCCTCGCGACTGCCCGTCGAGGCCAAGATCACCCGCACCACCACCAAGTACGCGCTGCGCCGAGCGCTTGAGCCGATCGTTCCCGCGCACGTGCTGCACCGGCCCAAGCTGGGCTTCCCGGTGCCCATCCGGCACTGGCTGCGTGCGGGCGAGCTCCTGGACTGGGCCTACGGGCTGGTGGCGTCCTCACAGGCCGGTCACCTCGTCGACCTGGCCGCCGTCCGGCGGATGCTCGACGAGCACCGCAACGGCGCCGGCGACCACAGCCGCCGGCTGTGGACGCTGCTCATCTTCATGCTCTGGCACGCGATCTTCGTCGAGCGCAGCGTGGTGCCGCAGATCAGCGAGCCGCACTACCCCGTGCAGCTGTAACGGTTCCGCTCGCCAGGTTCAGGCGAGCACCGCGGCGATCTCGTTGGCCGCGTCGTCGCCGTACGCGCCGGCCAACCGGCTCACCGCGGTCTCGCGGTCCCAGTCCCAGTTCTGGGTTCCCGTCGTCTCCAGGACCAGCACGGCGACCAGCGAGCCCAGCTGCGCCGAGCGCTCGAGGCTCAGGCCGGCGCTGCGGCCGGTGAGGAAACCGGCGCGGAACGCGTCGCCGACGCCGGTGGGGTCGGTTTGGCTGGTCTCGGGCACCACACCGACATGGGTGGTCGTGCCGTCGGGCTCGACGATGTCCACGCCCTTGGGTCCCAGCGTGGTCACCCGCAGACCGACCTTGCCCTGCACGTCGGCCTCCGACCAGCCGGTCTTGTTGAGCAGCAGCTCCCACTCGTAGTCGTTGGTGAACAGGTAGGCCGCGCCGGCGACGAGCTTCTCGATCTCCGCTCCGGACAGCCGGGGCAGCTGCTGGGAGGGGTCGGCGGCGAAGGGCAGGCCCAGCTTGCGGCACTCCTCGGTGTGCACCACCATCGCCTCCGGGTCGTTGGCCCCGACGATGACCAACTCCGGCTCGCCGATGGCGGCGACCACGTCGGCGAGCTTGATGTCGCGGGCCTCCGACATGGCACCCGGGTAGAACGAGGCGATCTGGGCCATGTCGAGGTCGGTGGTGCAGGTGAACCGCGCGGTGTGCGCGGTCTTGGAGATCAGCACGTTGTCGCAGTTGACGCCGTGCGACTGTAGCCACTGCCGGTAGTCGTCGAAGTCGTCGCCGGCCGCGCCCACCAGCGCCACGTCGCCGCCCAGCACGCCGATGGCGTAGGCGATGTTGCCGGCCACGCCGCCGCGGTGAATCACCAGGTCGTCGACCAGAAAACTGAGCGATACCTTCTGCAAGTGCTCAGCCAGCAGGTGCTCGGAAAACTTGCCGGGGAACCGCATCAAATTGTCGGTCGCAATCGAACCTGTCACCGCGATCGTCACGAATGTCTCCGCCCTTCGTTAGTAAGGTTATCTAGCTTACGCACGCCTCCGGACCGTCACCGTGTGCACGGTCGGCGCGAGGCGGTGCGCTAGCCTCCCTAGGGAACTCGCTCAAGTCGCCGGTACCGCGGTGCTCGGTCGGGGTCTCCGCACCCGGCCCCGTGTACAAGTCCCGTCTACCACCGTAGGAGACCACGATGGCAGGTCCGCACTCGCCGAACCACACCGTCGGCGGCAGCGGACCCAGCGGACCCGAACGCCCGGCCGAAGCCCGGCCGCTCGAATTCCCCGACGACCCCCGCGCCGGCGACGCGGCACCCGCCAATTATGCCGGGCAGGCGCCGCCGATGCCCTACCCGCAGCGACGCTCCAAGCGGCGGCTGGTCGTCGGCGTGCTGTTGGCCGCCGCGCTGGTGGCGGCCCTGACCGTGGCGATCGTCTACGGCGTGCGCACCAACGGGGCCAACACCGGCGCGACGTTCTCCGAGGGCGCCGCCAAGACGGCCATCCAGGGGTACCTGGACGCCCTCGACCACCGCGACATCGAGGAGATCGAACGCAATGCGCTGTGCGGCATGTACGACGGCGTCCGCGACAAACGGTCCGACCAGGCCCTGGCGAAGCTGAGCAGCGACGCGTTTCGCAAGCAGTTCTCCCAGGTCGAGGTGACCTCGATCGACAAGATCGTCTACCTGTCGCAGTACCAGGCCCAGGCGCTGTTCACCATGCGGGCGGCCCCCGCGGTCGGCGGCCCGCTGCGCGGCGACCTGCAGGGCATCGCCCAGCTGCTCTTTCAGCGGGGCCAGATCATGGTGTGCTCGTACGTGCTGCGCACAGGCGGCTCGTACTGAGCGCGCGGGCTTGGGCTTACCCGGTCAGTTGAACGAGTCGCCGCAGGCGCACGAACCGGTGGCGTTGGGGTTGTCGATCGTGAAGCCCTGCTTCTCGATGGTGTCGACGAAATCGATGGACGCGCCTTCCACGTAGGGCGCGCTCATCCGGTCCACCGTCAGCGTCACACCGCCGAAGTCGGCGGTCAGGTCGCCGTCGAGCGTCCGGTCGTCGAAGAAGAGGTTGTAGCGCAGGCCCGCGCAGCCTCCCGGCTGGACCGCGATACGCAGCGCCAGGTCATCCCGCCCCTCCTGGTCGAGCAGGGACTTTGCCTTGGTGGCGGCGGCCTCGGTCAGGATCACGCCGTGCGTCTTGGCGCTCGACTCGTTTTGCACCGTCATTGCTTCTCCTACATGCCTCATCGTTGGGTGGCTTCGTTCAGGTTCGAGCCCGCTGGTCTCGCGTTAGGCGGCCCGATCCGCCCGGAAAAAGCCCACTGCATCAACGGTACCTTGCAGGACCGCTATTCCCGAGTCGCGCCGCCACCACCGACGCCAATCCCATGAGCTGATTGGCCGCGTCGGCCTGCGCCAGCCGCACCGATCCGGCGTGATCGGCAATGGACAGGGCGGCCATGATGCCCGCCGAGCGCACCGTGGCGTTGTCCAGCCCGACCTGGCCGGCCAGCACGATCACCGGCACTCCCCGCGGGCGGGCCGCGTCCGCGAGAAAACCGACCACCTTGCCGTGCAGCGACTGTTCGTCGAAGCGCCCTTCCCCGGTGACGATGAGCTCCGCGGTGTCCAGATCGTCCTCCAGGCGGGTGTGATGGGCGATGATCGCCGCGCCCGACTCGCACCGGCCGCCGAGCGCCAGCAGCCCGGCGCCGAGCCCACCGGCGGCCGCCGCGCCCGGCTCGGCGCTGACGTCACGCCCGGCCACCGCTTCGAGGATGAGCGCCCACGCCTGCAGTCGGACCTCCAGCGCCGCGACCGTGACCGTGTCCGCGCCCTTCTGCGGCCCGAACACCCTGGCGGCCCCCCAGGGTCCGAGCAGGGGGTATTCGGTGTCGGAGGCGGCGATGAGCTCCACGTTGGCCAGCTGGCGGCGGGCGGAATCCAGGCCGCCGAGCTCGGCGATCATGCCCTGCCCGCCGTCGGTGCACGCGCTGCCGCCGAGCCCGACCACGATCCGCGTCGCGCCGGCCCGCATCGCCTCCGCGATCAGCTGTCCCACTCCCCTGCTGTGGGCCGCCATCGCGGTCTCCGGCGTGGGTGGACCCCCCAGCAGGGCCAGGCCACACGCCTGCGCGCATTCGAGGTAGGCGGTGGTCGTGGCGGGGTCGAACAGCCACTCGGCCTCGACCATGGTGGACAGTGGCCCGGACACCCGCAGGCGACGCGTCTTGCTCCCCAGCCGGCTGGCGAGCACCTCGACGAAGCCGGGGCCGCCGTCGGATTGCGGGGCGACGATGAAGCGGTCGCCCGGGCGGCTCCGGGTCCATCCGGTCGCGATCGCCGCGGCGGCCTCCACGGCCGTCATGCCGTCGCCATAACAATCCGGGGCCACCAGGACGAGCATGGCGGGCAGCTGCAAGCGGCCGGGAGCGAGGCCAAAGCCGGCGTCATCCGACGCCATCGACCCGTCGTCCATCACAGGCAGCCGTTCATCACGTGTAAGAGTAGGGCCAAGTGAGCCGCTGACGCAGGTCTAATAGCGAGGCATTCCAAGCCAATTCCGAGACGGACCATCGGCGAAGTAACCTGGCCTCTGTGAAGCTGATGGGCCGTAAGAAGGGCCAAGACGATCTTGACGACGGCGCGGCCGCACTCGATGCCGCCGGCGCCCCCGAGACGCCCTCTCGGGGATCGCGCGGCACGAGCCCCAAGGGCCGCCCGACGCCCAAGCGCAACGAAGCGCGCCGCACGCCGCGCAAGGGGCCGGTCGCGCCCGCACCGATGACCGCGTCGGAGGCGCGGGCCCGCCGCAAGTCGCTGGCCGGCCCCAAGCTGAGCCGCGAGGAGCGCAAGGCCGATCGGACCGCCAACCGCGCCAAGATGGCGAATCGCCGGGAACGCATGATGGCCGGCGACGAGGCCTACCTGCTGCCGCGCGACCAGGGCCCGGTCCGGCGCTACGTGCGCGACGTGGTGGACGCCCGGCGCAACCTGCTGGGCCTGTTCATGCCGGCGACCCTGTTCCTGATGTTCGCCATGTTCACCACCCCGCAGCTGCAGCTGTACGTCTCCCCGGCAATGCTGCTGCTGATGGCCGTGATGCTGGTCGACGGGCTGCTGCTGGGCCGCAAGGTGAGCAGGCGGGTGGACGCGAAGTTCCCCGACAACACCGAAAGCCGTTGGAAGTTGGGCCTTTACGCCGCCAGCAGGGCGTCGCAGATGCGCCGGCTGCGCACGCCGCGGCCCCAGGTCAAGCGCGGCGCCGATGTCGAGTAGGCCCGGCTGAGCGCGGTGCGCACGCTGGTGCTCGGCGGGATCCGGTCGGGCAAATCCCGGTGGGCGGAGGACGCCATCGCCGGGGCGCTGCCGGCCGGACAGCCGGTGTGTTACCTGGCCCCCGGCCCGACCGGGACGGGTGACGCGGCCTGGGCGGACCGGGTCGCCGAGCACCGCGAGCGCCGGCCGGGGCATTGGTCGACGATCGAAACCGACGACATCGCACGCCAATTGCGCGGGTCCCCGGACATCCCGACGCTCGTCGACGACCTCGGCGCCTGGTTGACCGGCACGCTGGACCGCCACAACGGATGGGACGGCGGGCCGGCGCCGGCCGCGGTCCGCGACACGATCGAATCCACGCTCGCCGCCGTCGGCGACTTTCATTCCACGTTGGTGCTGGTCAGCCCGGAGGTCGGCCTGGCCGTCGTCCCGGCCACCGCGTCCGGGCGCCGGTTCGCCGACGAACTGGGCGCCCTCAACCAGCGGCTCGCCGAGCTCTGCGACCGGGTGGTCCTGGTGGTGGCCGGGCAGGCGGTGCCGATCAAGCCGTCGGGAGCCTGATGGAATTCGCCCCGGTATCGCCGCCCGATGCGGGCGTCGCCGCTGCCGCCCGCGCCCGCCAGGACACCCTGACCAAGCCGAGGGGCGCGCTGGGCCGCCTCGAGGACCTCTCGGTGTGGATCGCGTCGTGCCAGGGTCATTGTCCGCCAAGGCAATTCGAGCGCGCCCGGGTGGTGGTGTTCGCCGGTGACCACGGCGTCGCCCGGTCCGGGGTATCGGCCTACCCGCCGGAAGTGACCACCCAGATGGTCGCCAACTTCGAGGCCGGCGGGGCGGCGATCAACGTGCTGGCCGACCTCGCCGGGGCGACGGTGCGCGTCGCGGACCTGGCGGTGGCGGGCGACGCGCCGGCGGGGCGGATCGATGCGCACAAGGTGCGCCGCGGCAGCGGCGACATCGCGGTCGAAGACGCCCTCACCCACGACGAGACCGTCGCAGCGATCGCCGCGGGCCGCGCCATCGCCGACGAGGAGGTCGACTCGGGCGCCGACCTGCTCATCGCCGGGGACATGGGGATCGGAAACACCACCCCGGCGGCGGTGCTGGTGGCGGCGCTGACGAACACCGAGCCGGTCGCGGTGGTGGGCTTCGGCACCGGGATCGACGACGCCGGATGGGCGCGCAAGACGGCCGCGGTGCGCGACGCCCTGTTCCGGACGCGGCCGGTGCTGCCCGACCCGGTGGCGTTGCTGCGCCGCGGCGGCGGCGCCGACCTGGCCGCGATCGCCGGCTTCTGCGCGCAGGCCGCGGTGCGGCGCACCCCGCTGCTGCTCGACGGGATGGCGGTGACGGCCGCCGCGTTGGTCGCCGAGCGGCTGGCTCCCGGCGCGCGGCTGTGGTGGCAGGCCGGTCATCGCTCCACCGAGCCAGGTCATGCCCTGGCGCTGACCGAGCTCGGCCTGGAGCCGATCCTGGATCTGCGGATGCGGCTGGGTGAGGGAAGCGGCGCCGCGCTGGCGCTGCCGGTAATGCGCGCCGCGGTGGCCACGTGCGCGTCGATGGCCACGTTCGCGCAGGCGGGAGTCTTCGACCGGGCCGCTCCCCCGCCGTGATGCGTTCGCTGGCAACGGCTTTCGCGTTCGGCACGGTGCTGCCCGTCCCGCGTTCGCACGACGCCCCGATGGGCCGCGGCGCCATGACGGCGCTGCCGGTGGTGGGCGCGGTCTTGGGCGCTGTGGCCGCGGCCGTGACGTGGGGCGGGGCCTGGGCCTTCGGGGCGTCCAGCCCGCTGTCCGGCCTGGTCGCGGTCGCGGCACTGCTGCTGGCGACGCGCGGCCTGCACATCGACGGTGTGGCCGACACGGCCGACGGGCTGGGCTGTTACGGGCCGCCCGAGCGGGCGCTGGCGGTGATGCGGGACGGGTCGACCGGCCCGTTCGGTGCGGCGGCCGTCGTCTTGGTGATCGCGCTGCAGGGCCTGGCGTTCGCGGCGCTCGGGGCGGCGGGCAGGCCGGGAATCGTCGGCGTCGCCGTGGTGGTGTTCGCCGGCCGGGTCGCCGCGGTGGCGGCCGGCCGCCGTTCGGTGCCGGCGGCCGCCGGCAGCGCCCTAGGGTTGCGGGTGGCCGGCAGCCAGCCGGTGATCGTGGTGGCGGCCTGGGTCGCGGTGCTGCTCGCCACCTCGCCGGCGGGGGGACCGCGGCCGTGGCAGGGCCCGGTCGCGGTGCTGGCGGGCCTGTGCTGCGGCGCGGTGCTGGTGTGGCACTGCGTGCGCCGCTTCGGCGGCATCACCGGTGACGTGCTGGGCGCCGTCATCGAGCTGACGACGACGGTGGCGGCCGTGACGCTCGCCGGACTGGTGCGGTTCTAGGGCGAGCGCCCGGCTGGCCGGGCGCCCGGCCGGGTGCGGTTAGCCAACCCGCGAGTGTGAACTTATCCTCACGCTCGCGGCCGAACGTGAAACCAACTTCACGTTCGGCCCACCGGCCCCTAGCCCAGCCTGGCCATCCAGCCATGGGTGTCGGCGAAGGTCCCCCGCTGGATTCCGGTCAGGGTGTCGCGCAGCGCCATCGTCACCTCGCCGGGCTGGCCGTCGGCGACGGTGAACTCGGTGTCGCCGTACTTCACGTTCGAGACCGGGGTGATCACGGCGGCGGTGCCGCAGGCGAACACCTCGGTGATCTCACCGGCGGCCGCCTTCTTCTGCCACTCGTCGATGTCGATCTTGCGTTCCTCGACCGAGAATCCGGCGTCAATCGCCAACTGCAGCAACGAATCCCGGGTGATCCCCGGCAACAGCGAGCCGGACAACTCCGGGGTGACCAACCGCGCCGACCCGCCGCTGCCGAACACGAAGAAGATGTTCATGCCGCCCATCTCCTCGACGAAGCGCCGTTCGACGGCGTCCAGCCACACCACCTGGTCGCACCCGTGCGCGGCGGCCTCGGCCTGCGCCAGCAGGGAGGCGGCGTAGTTGCCGCCGAACTTGGCCGCGCCGGTGCCGCCGGGGCTGGCCCGCACGTAGTCCGTCGACACCCACACCGTGACGGGGTTGATGCCGCCCTTGAAGTACGCCCCGGCCGGGGACGCGATCAGCAGGTACCGGTACCGCTTCGACGGCCGCACGCCCAGCCCGGGCTCGGTGGCGATCATGAACGGGCGCAGATACAACGCCTCCTCGCCACCGGCGGCGGGAACCCAGGCCTTGTCGACGGCGATGAGCTGACACAGCGAGCCCATGAACAGTTCGTCGGGCAGCTCGGGCATCGCGAGCCGGCGCGCCGACGACCTCAGCCGGGCGGCGTTGGCCTCGGCGCGGAACGAAACGACCGAGCCGTCCGCCCAGCGGTAGGCCTTGAGCCCTTCGAAGATCTCCTGCGCGTAGTGCAGCACGATCGCCGACGGGTCCAGCTCGATCGGGCCGTACGGCATGACGCGCGCGTTGTGCCAGCCCCGCTCGTCGTCGTAATCGATCGACACCATGTGGTCGGTGAAGTACTTGCCGAAACCGGGCTCGGCCAGGATGGCTTCGCGGTCCGCGTCGGACGTGGGGTTGGCCGAGCGCGAAACCGTGAACTCGAGGGAGCCGCTGGTCATGGGGCTGATTGTATATCCGCCTGCGACCGGGCTTTTCACCTGAACCTGCGGCATCACCGGGTTTTCGCTTCGACGAAGGGCGGCCGCACCACTTCGCATTCGGCGGCGCGCCCGCGGATGTCGACGGTGAGGTGCTGGCCGTCGTCGATCCCGGCGTCGGCGTCGATCAGCGCCAGCCCGATGCCGACTTGCAGCGTCGGGGAGAAGGTCCCCGACGTGGTGACCCCGACCGGCGTGTCGCCGGCGAGCACCGTCAGCCCGGGGCGCAGCACACCGCGGCCGACCATCCGCAGCCCGCGCAGCAGCCGCCGCGGCCCCACCGCCTTCTCCGCCAGCAGCGCGTCGCGGCCGAAGAAGGCGTCCTTCTTCCAACCGATCGCCCAGCCGCATCGGGCCTGCAGCGGCGAAATGTCCAGCCCCAGTTCGTGCCCGTGCAGCGGGTAGCCCATCTCGGTGCGCAGCGTGTCGCGGGCGCCCAGGCCGGCGGGCTCGCCGCCGGCGGCGCGGACCGCCGCGGCCAGCGCGTCGAACACCACGCCCGCGGAGTCCCACGGCGGCAGCAGCTCGTAGCCGTGCTCTCCGGTGTATCCGGTCCGGCATACCCGCACCGGCACGCCCGCGTAGGAGGCGTCGGCGTAACCCATGTAATCCATGCCGGTCGGCAGGCCCAGCTCGCCGAGCACCTCCGTCGAACGCGGCCCCTGCACCGCCAGCACCGCGTAGGAGCGATGTTCGTTGGTGATGGTCAGCCCAGCGGGGGCCGCCGCCCGCAGCGCCTCGACCACCGCGGCGGTGTTGGCCGCGTTGGGCACCAGGAAGATCTCGTCGTCGCTGACGTAGTAGGCGATCAGGTCATCGATGACGCCGCCGGATTCGGTGCAGCACAACGTGTATTGCGCCTTGCCCGGACCGATGCGGCTCAAGTCGTTGGTAAGCGTGGAGTTGACGAATGCGGCCGCTCCCGGCCCACGGATCAACGCCTTACCGAGGTGGCTGACGTCGAACAGACCGACCGCGTTGCGGGTGGCGTTGTGCTCGCTGACGGTGCCGGCGTACGACACCGGCATCAGCCAGCCGCTGAACTCGGCGAAGCTGGCCCCCAGGTCGCGGTGGCGCTCTTCCAACGGGCCATGCTGTAGGTCATCGGTCACGACGATTCACCCTAATCGCGGGTGCTGGCACACTTGGGTGGGTGGTCGATTCCCCCGACTTCGAAGCGCTTGAGGCCGCCGGAATCTCTCGCGCGCGGGAGCGGGCCGACCTGATCAAGTACCTGGACGAACTCGGCTTCACCGCCGAGGAGATGGTGGAGGCCGAACGGCGCGGACGGCTGTTCGGGCTCGCCGGTGACGTCCTGCAGTGGTCGGGTCGCCCGATCCACACGATGGCGACCGCGGCCGAACAGCTCGGCCTCTCGCCCGAGGAGGTCGCCCAGGCGTGGGGTTTGCTCGGCCTGACCGTCGCCGGCCCCGACGTTGCGGTGCTGAGCCAGGCCGACGTCGACGCGCTGGCGACCTGGGTCGCCCTGAAGACGGTGGTGGGTGAGGACGGCGCGTCCGGAATGCTGCGGGTGCTCGGCGCCGCGATGGCCCGCCTCGCCGAGGCGGAGTCGACGGCGATCCGGGCCGGGACGCCGGACATCCAGATGACCTACACCAACGACGAGCTCGCCACGGCGCAGGCCTACCGGGCGGTCGCGGAGTTCGTGCCGAGGATTTCGGCGCTGATCGACGTCGTTCACCGCCACCACCTGACCAGCGCCCGCACCCACTTCGAGGGCGTCCTTCGCGACACCTCGGCGAGCGTGGTGTGCGGCATCGGTTTTGCGGATCTATCCGGCTTCACCGTGCTCACCCGCGCGCTGACCCCCGCGCAGCTTTCGGATTTGCTCAACGAGTTCGCCGGCACCGTGGCGGACGTGGTGCATCGCGACGGCGGCCGGGTGGTGAAGTTCATCGGCGACGAGGTGATGTGGGTGAGCGCGTCACCGGAACGCCTGGCCAGGGCGGCGGTCGACCTCGTCGACCATCCGCGGGCCCGCGAGGAGGGGCTGCAGGTCCGGGCCGGCCTCGCGTACGGCAGCGTGCTGGCGATCAACGGGGACTACTTCGGCGGCCCGGTCAACCTGGCGGCGCGTCTGGTCGGGGCCGCGTCCCCGTGCCAGATCCTGGCCGACTCGGCGCTGCACGAGCAATTGCCGGACTGGCCGGCCACGGCCCGTGGCCCCTTTGACCTCAAGGGTTTCGACGACCCCGTGATCGCCTTCGAGCTGCAGGCCGGGGGCGCCGCCGATCCCGGCGCGGGCCCCGCCGATTAGGGTAAAAGGCCGTGACCACCGATTTGAGCTATCAAGGCCCCGCCGTCAACGTCGCCGCGTCGCTGCCCAAACGGGCGGTGGGCTCGTCGGTATTGATCGTGCCGGTCGTCTCGACCGGCGACGAGGACAGGCCGGGCGCGGTGGTGGCCCCGGGCGGGTCGCCGCTGCCGGCCGACGCGGTCGCCGAAATCGAATCCGGCCTGCGGGCCCTGGAGGCCACCGGCGGCAGCGAGCAGGTCCACCGCCTGGTGGTGCCGTCGCTGCCGGTGTCCAGCGTGCTGGCGATCGGACTGGGTAAACCGCGACCCGAGTGGCCCGCCGACACGATCCGTCGGGCCGCCGGTGTGGCGGCGCGGTCGCTGGGCACCGCCGAGGCGGTGCTCCTCACGCTGCCCGGTGACTTCGACGCCGACGTCTGCTCGGCCGCCGTCGAGGGACTCATCCTCGGCAGCTACCGGTTCACCGAGTTCCGCAGCGGCAAGACCGCGCCGAAAGACAAAGGGCTGCGCAAGATCACCGTGCTGTCGGCCGCGAAGGAGGCCAAAGCCGCCAGCGCCCACGGCGCGGCCGTGGCGACCGCGGTGGCCACCGCCCGCGACTTCGTCAACACGCCGCCGAGCCACCTGTTTCCCGCCGAATTCGCCAGGCGCGCAAGGTCACTGGGTGAGTCCGTGGGTCTCGAGGTCGAGGTGCTCGACGAGAAGGCGCTGCAGAAGGCGGGCTATGGCGGCGTGATCGGGGTCGGCCAGGGCTCGTCGAGGCCGCCACGGCTGGTGCGGCTGACCCACCGGGGGTCGAAGCTGGCCAAGAAGCCGAAGCAGGCGAAGCGGGTCGCGTTGGTCGGCAAGGGCATCACGTTCGACACCGGCGGCATCTCGATCAAGCCGGCGGCGTCGATGCACCACATGACCTCGGACATGGGCGGCGCGGCCGCGGTCATCGCCACGGTGGCGCTGGCGGCGCAGCTGCGGTTGCCGATCGACGTGATCGCCACCGTGCCGATGGCCGAGAACATGCCGTCGGGCACGGCGCAGCGTCCGGGCGACGTGTTGACGCAGTACGGCGGGATCACCGTCGAGGTGCAGAACACCGACGCCGAGGGCCGGCTGATCCTCGCCGACGCCATCGTGCGGGCGTGCGAGGACAACCCGGACTACCTGATCGAGACGTCCACGCTGACGGGCGCGCAGACGGTGGCGTTGGGCGCCCGCATCCCCGGGGTGATGGGCAGCGACGAGTTCCGCGACCGCGTCGCGGCGATCTCGCAGCGGGTGGGCGAGAACGGCTGGCCGATGCCGCTGCCCGACGAGCTCAAGGACGACCTGAAGTCGACCGTCGCGGACCTGTCCAACATCAGCGGGCAGCGCTTCGCCGGCATGCTGGTGGCGGGGGTGTTCCTGCGCGAATTCGTCGCCGAGGGCGTGGGCTGGGCGCACATCGACGTGGCCGGCCCGGCGTACAACACCAGCGGCCCGTGGGGCTACACGCCCAAGGGCGGCACCGGTGTGCCGGCCCGCACCATGTTCGCGGTGCTCGAAGACATCTGCGAAAAGGGCTAGTGAACGGCTAGGGCCTTCCGGTCAGCAGCGAGAACACGGCGCGCTGCACCTGGCGGCGCGGCCAGCCGGTCGCGCCGTCGGCGGCCAGCGCGGCGTTGGCGGCGTTGCGCCCGCAGGCACCGTGCACCGAACCGCCCGGGGTCGCCGACGCGCTGCCCAGATAGAGCCCCTGCACCGGGGTTTCGGCGCGGCCCATGCCGGGCGCAGGACGGAAGATCAGCATCTGCTGCAATTGCGCGGTGCCGCCGTTGAGCGCACCCATGTGCAGGTTGGCGTCGCTGGCCTCCAGGTCCGACGGCCGTTGCACGAACCGCTCGACGACCGCCGAACCGAAGCCCGGCGCATGTTCCTCGATGACCCGGTCCACCGCTTCGGCGAGCCGGTCGGCCGACGCGTCGTCGGCGACATTGCGTGGCAAATGCGTGTAGGCCCAGACGCTTTCGGTACCCTCAGGCGACCTGCTGGGGTCGGCCGTAGTGGTCTGTCCCATCAACATGAACGGATGCTCGGGCACCACCCGGGTGTTGAGGTCGGCCATCCAGCGGACCAGCCCATCGCCGTCGGCGCCCAAATGGACGGTGCCCACGCCGTGCAGATTCTCCGCCCGCCACGGAACCGGGCGGGCGAGCGCGTAGTTGACCTTCACCACCGGGGGATCCCACACGAAGTGCTCGAGGTCGCGTAACAGCTTGGGCGGCAAGGCATCCGCGGGCAACATGTCGCAGAACAGCCGCGGCGCCGTCACGTCGGCGACGACGGCCCGCCGCGCCGCAACCGTGCGCCCCTCTGCCGTAGTCACCCCCACCGCACGGCCGCCGCGCACCTCGATGCGGGACACGTTCTGATTGCACTCGATTCGCGCGCCCGCGGAGCGGGCGCGGTTGACCAGGGCGGCCGTCAACTGCCCGGAACCCCCGACCGGCACGGGCCAGCCGCAGTCTTGGGCCAGCATCGTCATCAGGAACCCCATGGCGCCGCTGATCGGGGCGTCCGGCGGGACGTCGGCGTGCATCGCGTTGCCCAACAGCATCACTCGCGGCGCCTCCCCGGCGAACAGCTCGCTGGCCATGGTGGTGGCCGGCTGCACCAGCAGCCGCGCCACCCGGAGCGCCTCGGAGGTCCCGAGCTTGGTCAGCAGCCGCATCAGCGGACGCACGGGTGGGAAGGGCGCCAACATCGCGTCGAGCAGCGGCGCCTTGATCCGCTGCCACAACTGGACCGCCCGCCACCAGTTGTCGCCGTCGGCCGGTTCCCGGCGCGCGAATTCCGTTGCCGTGCGGGCGGGGTCGTGGTAGACGACGGGCGGGTCGTCATCGGCCGCGCTGCGCGGATGTCCGACCACCGCGGGCGCGTGTGACCACCGCAGGCCGTGGTCTTCCAGCCCCAGCGCCGCGATCGCGGGTGAGGCCACCGTCATCGGGTAGTAGGAGCTGAACAGGTCGGTGATGTAGCCCGGCGTCAGCTCGGCGCTGCGCACCGCGCCGCCCGGTTCCGGCTGGGCCTCGAGCACCACCACGTCCCACCCGGCGTCGGCGAGCATCGAGGCGGCGACCAGCCCGTGGTGTCCCGCCCCGACGACGACGGCGTCGGCGGTGTCCCGCACGCTCATTTCACCTGGCTGGGCACCTTGCGCTCCGCCAGTGCCCCCAGCCGCCACAGGCACTCCTTGTTGCGCGGATAGGCCGCGGCCAACGCGAGCGAATCGGGGACGGCCCCCATCGGGCCTTCGACGGGCACCTCGATCATCTCCACCCGGCAGCCCTGCGGTGTCTCATGCAGCAGCATGGTGATCCGCGCGGCGCCCAGCGGTCCCAGGCGGGCGCAGAGCACGAGTTTGTGCGGCGGTTCGCTCTCCTCCACCACGGTCGCGTCGTTGATCACCAACGGCCAGATCCCGATCGAGTGCCGGATCGAGGAGCCGGGCTCCGGCCAGTTCGGATCGACCGCCCGCATGCGGCTGTTGCCCACCACCCACTGGGTGTAGGTCCAACCTTGCGCCAGGACTTCCCACACCCGTTCGCAAGGCGCGGCCACGTCCCGCGTCGCACTCAGCACCACGTCGCATCCCCTCTCGGCTATCGCGGCGGAATACCCAGGAATCGGGCGCTGTACCCGGTCAACTTCGCGTTTACCGGCCTCCCGCAGCGGCTAATCTCCCTCCGATCGAAAACCCGTACGAAGAAAGGCGAGATCGTGACGGTGCGACGGTTGATCCTCGGAGTGGGGGCCGTGCTTTTGCTGGCCGGCGTGATCGGGCTGCTGGCGCCGGTCTCGATTTCGGACGGCAACGGCCATTCGATCGGGTGCGGGAACGCCGTGGCCACGGACCTGTCCGCGGCCAGAAGCGCGAACAACAACAGCGTGGCGAACATCCCGATCCTCAACCAGGTCGTCCCGCACACCGATTACGTGGCGCAGTGCCAGTCCTCGGTGGGCAGCCGGCGCATGTGGTCGATCCCGCTGGCCGTCGTCGGGCTGATCGCGATCGGCGGGACGCTGCTGACTGGCCGCCAGGGCGCCGCGCGGACGGGCATCTAAAGGCGCGTCAGATCACCCGCATCCGCGCGAAGTTGCGCAGGCCTTGCGGCGCCAGGCGCGAAAGGCCGTACAGGGCATAGGCTTCCGGCGCCACCGGGCGAATCGGTTTCTTCTTCTGCACCGACGACAGGATTGCGTTGGCGACCTTGTCGGGGCCGTAGTGGCGTAGCGCGAACATCTTGCCCAGCTGGCCGCGCCGGCCGTCGACCTGTTCGCCCTTGCCCGCGGGAGCGTCGAACCGGGTGGTGTTGATGATGTTGGTGTCGATGACGCCCGGGCATATCGTGGTCAGCCCCACCCCGGCGGCGTCGAGTTCGGCGCGCAGGCAGTCGGAGAACATGTAGGTCGCGGCCTTCGACGTGCAGTAGGCGTTCAGCGACTGCAGCGGCGCGTAGGCCGCCATCGACGACACGTTGACGATGTAGCCGCCGGTGCCCCGCTCGACCAGCCGCCGCGCGAAGGACCGGCACCCGTTGACCACGCCGCCCAGGTTGACGTCGAGCACCCGGTCGAACTGTTCGGCCGGGGTGTCCAGGAATCCGCCCGCCTGCCCGATGCCGGCGTTGTTGACCACGATGTCGGGCACGCCGTGCTCGGCGCTCACCCGCTCGGCGAACGCCTCCACGGCCTGGCCGTCGGACACGTCCAGCACATAAGCATGCGCGACGCCGCCGCGGGTGGCGATCTCCGCGGCGGTGGCCTTGACGGCCGCTTCGTCGATGTCGCTGACAACCAGCTCGGCGCCCTCACGGGCGAACGCGAACGCCGTCTCGCGGCCGATTCCGCTGCCGGCGCCCGTGACCGACACCAGGGTGTCGCCGAAGGCCCCGCGGGGACGCCCGACCTGCGCGCGCACCAGCGCGCGGCTGGGCGGCTTGCCCTCGGCGAGATCGGCGAAGTCGTGTACGGCCGCGGCCATCACCTGAGGGTGCGACATCGGCGAGAAGTGACCGGCCCTGATGTCGCGCCGCCACAGCCGCGGCACGAAGCGGGGCGTGTGGTCATAGCCGTACGGGCGCACGTACTTGTCTCTGGTGTTGACGATCAACTGCACCGGCACGTCGACGATGTGGATGCCCTGCCCACGGCCGGCGAACGAGCGAAAGTAGTTGGCGGGATAGGTTTTCACCGAACGGGCGGCGTCCCGGGCCAGCCGGGGCGAGTGGTGGATCTGCTCGGCTGCGATGTTGTCCACCGCGTTGCGCCGAAGCGCCGGGATCGACAGCGTCAGGCGCAGGAGCAGCGGCGCGAGCACCGGGATCGAGAAGAAGATCATGTACGTCAGTCGCAGCGCCTGGCTGATGGCGCGGACGAAAGTGCGCGGGCGCCAGGGCGCCCGCAGACCGCTCAAGATGTAGTCGACCAGTTGGTCCTGGCTCGGTCCGGACACCGACGTGAACGTCGCGACCCGGTCACCGGCGCCGGGCCGCTTGAGGTAGTGCCACACCCCCACCGAGCCCCAGTCGTGGGCGAGCACGTGCACGGGCCGGCCTGGGCTCAGCTCGCCGGTCACCGCGGCGAAGTCGTCGGCGAACCGGTCCATGGTGTACGCCGACACCGGCTTGGGGGCCGAGGATTGACCGACACCGCGATTGTCGTAGCGAAGGATGCGAAACCGGTCGGCCAGCAGCGGCACGACGCCGTCCCACAGCACGTGCGAGTCGGGGAAGCCGTGCACCAGCACGACGGTGGGGCCGTCGGGGTTGCCCTCTTCGAAGACCGCGATTCGCGCGCCGTCGGCGCTGTCGACGAAATGCTGGGCTAGCGGTTGTGTTGCCGGCACCGGTACCTCCCCGCTTCAAGTGCAGTGGCCACACCGTAGCAAGGGCGTTCCGGCCGTCCCGGCAACCGCGCGCGGTCCGCCCTGGATGTGTGCCGGCGCGGACGCAGTGACAGGATAGTTTTGGATAGCTGCTCCGAACGGCTAGCGAGATGTTCGACCCGCCCCCGACCCACGAGCGATCGAGGAGTCAAAACGATGGCCTTCTCCGTCCAGATGCCGGCACTCGGTGAAAGCGTCACCGAGGGGACGGTCACCCGCTGGCTCAAGCAGGAAGGCGACACGGTCGAACTCGACGAACCCCTCGTCGAGGTGTCCACCGACAAGGTCGACACCGAAATCCCCTCGCCCGCGGCCGGTGTGCTGACCAAGATCGTCGCCCAGGAGGACGACACCGTCGAGGTGGGCGGCGAGCTGGCCGTCATCGGCGACGCGGCGGAGAGCGGCCCCGGGGGCGGTTCGGAGGGTGGCGGATCCGAGGCGGCGCCGCAGGCGCCGAGCCAGCCGGAGCCGCAGGCCGAGTCCGCCCCGCCGGCCCAACCGGAGCCCGAGGCGCCGGCCCAACCGGAGCCCGAGGCGCCGGCCCAACCGGAGCCCGAGGCGCCGGCCCAGCCGGAGCCCGAACCCGAGCCCGCCCAGCAGAGTTCCGGTGGCGGCGACGCGACCCCGGTGTTGATGCCCGAGCTCGGCGAGTCGGTTACCGAGGGCACGGTCACCCGCTGGCTGAAGAAGGTCGGCGACTCGGTCGGAGTTGACGACGCCCTGGTGGAGGTGTCGACCGACAAGGTGGACACCGAGATCCCCTCCCCGGTCGCCGGCGTCCTGATCAGCATCACCGCCGAAGAGGACGCCACCGTCCCGGTCGGCGGGGAGCTGGCACGGATCGGCAGCGGTTCGCAGGCCGCGGCCGCTCCCACCCCGCCGCCCGCTCCCAAACCGGAACCCAAGCCGGAGCCCGCACCCGAACCACCCAAGGCCGAGGCGAAGCCCGCACCCCAGCCGGTTTCGCAGCCCGAGCCGGCGCCGAAAACTCAACCGGCGCAGGCAGAACCGGCCGCCGAGTCCGGCGGCGCCGGCACGAACGGCGCGCCGTACGTGACCCCGCTGGTGCGCAAGCTGGCCACCGAGCACGACATCGACCTGGCCGGGATCACCGGCACCGGTGTCGGTGGCCGCATCCGCAAGCAAGACGTGCTCGCCGCGGCGGAGGAAAAGCAACGCCAGAAGCAGCAGGCCCAGAAGGCGCCTGCACCGGCGGCGCCTGCGGTTGACGGCAAGGCCGCCCCGGCCCCGGCGGCAGCGCCGACGCCCGCTCCGGCGCTGGCGCACCTGCGCGGCACCACGCAGAAGGCCAGCCGGATCCGCCAGCTCACCGCCAAGAAGACGCGCGAATCGCTGCAGGCCACCGCGCAGCTCACCCAGACGCACGAGGTCGACATGACCCGGATCGTCGGGCTGCGGGCCAGGGCGAAGTCGGCGTTCGCCGAGCGCGAGGGGGTGAATCTGACCTTCCTGCCGTTCATCGCCCGGGCGGTGATCGACGCGCTGAAGGTCCACCCCAACATCAACGCGAGCTACGACGAAGACTCCAAGGAGATCACCTACTACGACGCCGAGCACCTCGGCTTCGCCGTCGACACCGACCAGGGCCTGCTCTCCCCCGTCGTCCACAACGCCGGCGACCTCTCGCTCGCCGGGCTCGCCCGGGCGATCGCCGACATCGCCGCGCGCGCCCGCTCGGGCGACCTCAAACCCGACGAGCTGTCCGGTGGCACCTTCACCATCACCAACATCGGCAGCCAGGGTGCGTTGTTCGACACCCCGATCCTGGTTCCGCCGCAGGCCGCCATGCTGGGCACGGGCGCCATCGTGAAGCGGCCCCGGGTGATCGTCGACGAGTTCGGCAACGAGTCCATCGGCGTCCGCTCCATCTGCTACCTCCCGCTGACCTATGACCATCGGCTCATCGACGGCGCGGACGCCGGACGCTTCCTCACCACGATCAAGAACCGGCTGGAAGAGGGCGCGTTCGAGGCCGACTTGGGTCTTTAGGAGGGCTGCCGAACCGTGGCCAAGCCCGTCATCGCCATAGCGGGGTCGTCCGGGCTGATCGGATCCGCCTTGACCGCGGCGCTGCGTGCGGCCGACCACCGGGTGCTGCGGATCGTGCGCCGGGCGCCGTCGAATTCCGACGAGTTGCACTGGAACCCCGAGAGCGGCGAATTCGACGTCGACGCGATCGGCGACGTCGACGCCGTCGTCAACCTGTGCGGCGTCAACGTCGGCCAGCGCCGCTGGTCGGGCGCCTTCAAGCAGAGCCTGCGGGACAGCCGCATCGCCCCCACCGAAGTCCTGGCGCACGCCGTGGCCGAGGCCGGGGTGCCGACCCTGGTCAACGCCAGCGCGGTGGGCTACTACGGGGACACCAAGGACCACGTGGTCGACGAAAACGACCGGGCGGGAAAGGGTTTCCTCGCCCAGCTGTGCGAGGACTGGGAAGCAGCCACGCTGCCGGCTCAGTACGGCGGCGCCCGCGTGGTGCTGGCTCGCACCGGGTTGGTCTTCTCCCCCGCCGGCGGTGCGTTGGGGCGGTTGCGGCCGTTGTTCCGGACGGGTCTGGGAGCCCGGCTGGGCAGCGGCCGTCAATACATGTCCTGGATCACCCTGGAAGACGAGGTGCGAGCGCTGCTGTTCGCCATCTCCAACCCGGCGTTGTCCGGTCCGGTGAACATGACCGGGCCCGCCCCGGTCACCAATGCCGAATTCACCACCGCGTTCGGCCGGGCGGTGAACCGGCCGACCCCCTTGATGTTGCCGGGCTTCGCGGTGCGGGCCGCGCTCGGCGAGTTCGCCGACGAGGGTGTGCTCATCGGCCAGCGCGCCATCCCGTCGGCGTTGGAGCGGGCGGGTTTTCAGTTCCACCACAACACGATTGGCGAGGCGCTCGGCTACGCCACCGCCCGGCGCGACCACGACTAGGCGATCGCGAGCGCGGCGAAGCCGGGCGAAGCGGGTCGCCGTCATCAGGTCTAGCGGCGATCGCGAGCGCGGCCAACCGGGTCCCGGCCCGCGGGAGGATCGCCCGGCGAGTACCGTCGCGAACGTGATCGATTCCATCCGGTCCAGCCGGGAGGCGATCGACGTTCGCCAGCTCGGAACCGTCGATTACCGCACCGCCTGGCAGCTGCAGCGTGAGCTGGCCGACGCCAGGGTCGGCGGCGGCAGCGACACCCTGCTGCTGCTCGAGCACCCGCCGGTCTACACCGCCGGGCGGCGCACCGAGCCGCACGAGCGTCCGCTGAACGGCACCCCCGTCGTCGACACCGACCGCGGCGGCAAGATCACCTGGCACGGGCCGGGGCAACTGGTCGGCTATCCGATCATCGGCCTGGGCGAACCACTCGACGTGGTCAACTACGTTCGACGCCTCGAGGAGGCGCTGATCAAGGTCTGCGGCGACCTCGGGCTGGAGACGTGTCGGGTGCACGGCCGGTCCGGGGTGTGGGTGCCGGGCGACCGATCCTCCCGAGGCCGGCCCGACCGCAAGGTCGCGGCCATCGGCGTCCGGGTGTCGCGCGCGACCACGCTGCACGGGTTCGCGCTCAACTGCGACTGCGACCTGGGCGCCTTCACCACGATCGTGCCGTGCGGCATCAGCGACGCCGGCGTGACGTCGTTGTCGGCCGAGCTGGGCCGCCCGGTGCTGGTCGACGACGTCCGCGCCGCCGTCGCCGACGCCGTCAGCGACGCCCTCGACGGCGCCCTACCGGTCCGGGAACACCCCGGCACCCGCGTAGCATCGGCCATGTGACTGTCGCACCCGAAGGACGCAAGCTGCTGCGCCTCGAGGTCCGCAACGCGCAAACCCCGATCGAGCGCAAGCCGCCGTGGATCAAGGTCCGCGCCCGGATGGGCCCCGAGTACACCCAGCTCAAGGGCCTGGTCCGGCGCGAGGGGCTGCACACGGTCTGCGAAGAGGCCGGCTGCCCCAACATCTTCGAGTGCTGGGAGGACCGGGAAGCCACCTTCCTCATCGGCGGTGACCAGTGCACCCGCCGCTGCGACTTCTGCCAGATCGACACCGGGAAGCCCGCCGCGCTGGACCGCGACGAGCCCAGGCGCGTCGCCGACAGCGTGCGGACCATGGGACTGCGCTACGCCACCATCACCGGGGTGGCCCGCGACGACCTGCCCGACGGCGGGGCCTGGTTGTACGCCGAGACCGTGCGCGCGATCAAAGAGCTCAACCCGGCGACCGGCGTCGAGCTGTTGATCCCGGACTTCAACGGCGAGCCCGCACGCCTCGCCGAGGTGTTCGGATCGCGCCCGGAGGTGTTGGCGCACAACGTCGAAACAGTGCCGCGCATCTTCAAACGGATCCGGCCGGCCTTCACCTACCAGCGCAGCCTGGACGTCATCACCGCGGCGCGCGACGCCGGGCTGGTCACCAAGAGCAATCTCATCCTCGGCCTCGGCGAAACCCCCGACGAGGTGCGCACCGCCCTCGCCGACCTCCGGGGGGCCGGCTGCGACATCGTCACCATCACCCAATACCTGCGTCCGTCGACGCGTCACCACCCGGTCGAGCGCTGGGTGCGGCCGGAGGAGTTCGTCGAGTTCGCCCGGCACGCCGAGGGTCTGGGGTTCGCCGGGGTGCTGGCCGGGCCGCTGGTCCGGTCGTCCTACCGGGCGGGCCGGCTGTACGAGCAGGCCGCGCGCACCCGCCCCTGAGAAGGCCCCGCCGCCGTAGGCGCAGTTGTCCGCGATCCCGGTACGTATTCTTTGACTATGGCTAAACCCCGCACCGCCGCTGAGAACAAGGCCGCCCGGGCGCAGGCGCAGGCCGCGCGCAAGGCCGCGGCGAAGGAGCGCCGCGCCCAGTTGTGGCAGGCGTTCAATTTGCAGCGCCGCGAGGACAAGCGGCTGCTGCCCTACATGATCGGTGTCTTCGTGCTGATCGTGGCCATCTCGGTGGCCGTCGGCGTGTGGGCCGGCGGGCTGACGATGTTCACCTTGATCCCGCTGGGCGTGGTGCTGGGCGGGCTGGCGGCCTTCATCGTTTTCGGCCGCCGCGCCCAGAAGAGCGTCTACAGCAAGGCCGAGGGCCAAACCGGCGCGGCCGCATGGGCTTTGGACAACCTTCGGGGCAAGTGGCGGGTGACACCCGGGGTCGCCGCGACCGGCCACCTGGACGCGGTCCACCGGGTCATCGGCCGGCCGGGTGTCATCTTGGTCGCCGAAGGTTCGTCGTCCCGCGTCCGTCCGCTGCTGGCCCAGGAGAAGAAGCGCACCGCGCGGCTGATCGGCGATGTGCCGATCTACGACCTCGTCGTCGGCAACGGCGACGACGAGATTCCGCTGTCCAAGCTGGAGCGCCACCTCAACCGGCTGCCGGCCAACATCACGGCCAAGCAGATGGACACGTTGGAGTCCCGCCTGGCTGCGCTGGGGACGCGTGCCGGCGCCGCCGTCCTGCCCAAGGGGCCGCTGCCCAACGCCGGCAAGATGCGCGGTGTGCAGCGCAGCGTGCGGCGGAAGTAACGCGGCGAAGCCGGGCGCCGGGGGCCGGGGGCCGCCGCCATTGACCTCAGCGGCGCACGACCGCCGTTGCGGTCAGCCGGTCCTGCAGGCCGCGACCGTCCCAGTCGGTGAACAACGCGGGGACGACGGTGCCGACGAGCACGCCCCGCACCACCGCCCGGACGATCCCGACCGAAGGGTGACCATCGACCGTCACCACCTGCAGGCCCAGCACCAGCTGGCCGGGGGTGAAGCTGAACAGCCGCACCGAGACGACGCCGAGCACGAACCAGACGGCCAGCACCGCCGTCGCCAACGTGTGTTCGGAGAACACACCGAAGCGCATGGCCAGCGCCGCCAGGCCGTAGGAGATCAGCCAGTCGATCATCAGCGCGCCCAGCCGGCGTCCCATCGGGGCCAGGGAGCCCGGTCCGCTTTCCGGCAGGCCCAGCCTCTCGCCGGGGTAGGCGGAGCGCGGTTCCGGCGTCATCGGCGCAGACCGGCGTTCGGCTCCCCCGTCCGCGCGGTGCGCAACGGACAGAGAACGCTGCGCCGGGCTGCCGGAACGGATACGATCTTGCGATCCATGGCCCCACAATAGAACCCGCCGCCGACCCCACCTGTTCGGTGGACGACATCGGTCGCGTAACCTGCGCGCAACACGGGGTTGACTGGCGGGCAACATCTGCTCCATAGCGTCAGGCCGCGGATCTCACCAAGTAAAGGAGCATCTCTGTGACGGAAACGACGCCCGACGACGTCTTCAAACTCGTCAAGGACGAGAACGTCGAGTTTGTCGACGTCCGGTTCTGTGACCTGCCGGGCATCATGCAGCACTTCACGATTCCGGTTTCGTTTTTCGATGAGAGCGTCTTCGAGGACGGCCTGGCCTTCGACGGCTCGTCGATTCGCGGATTCCAGTCCATCCACGAATCCGACATGCTGCTCCTTCCCGACCCCGCGACGGCGCAGATCGACCTGTTCACCGAACACAAGACGCTGAACCTGAACTTCTTCGTGCACGACCCGTTCACCCTCGAGCCGTACTCGCGCGACCCGCGCAACATCGCCCGCAAGGCGGAGAACTACCTGATCAGCACCGGCGTCGCCGACACCGCCTACTTCGGCGCCGAGGCCGAGTTCTACATCTTCGACTCGGTGAGCTTCGACTCGCGCACCAACGGCTCGTTCTACGAGGTCGACGCGATCTCGGGATGGTGGAACACCGGCGAGCCGACCGAGAACGACGGCAGCCCCAACCGCGGCTACAAGGTCCGCCCCAAGGGCGGCTACTTCCCGGTCGCGCCCGTCGACCACTACGTCGACCTGCGCGCCGACATGCTCTCCAACCTGATCAAGGCCGGCTTCAGCCTGGAGAAGGGCCACCACGAGGTGGGCACCGGCGGGCAGGCCGAGATCAACTACAAGTTCAACACGCTGCTGCACGCGGCCGACGACATGCAGTTGTACAAGTACATCGTCAAGAACACCGCCTGGCAGGCCGGCAAGACCGTGACCTTCATGCCCAAGCCGCTGTTCGGCGACAACGGATCCGGCATGCACACCCACCAGTCGCTGTGGAAGGACGGCAGCCCGCTGATGTACGACGAGACCGGGTACGCCGGGCTGTCGGACACCGCCCGCCACTACATCGGCGGCCTGTTGCACCACGCCCCGTCGCTGCTGGCCTTCACCAACCCGACCGTCAACTCCTACAAGCGACTGGTCCCGGGTTACGAGGCGCCGATCAACCTGGTCTACAGCCAGCGCAACCGCTCGGCCTGCGTGCGCATCCCGATCACCGGCAGCAACCCGAAGGCCAAGCGGCTGGAGTTCCGTTGCCCCGACTCGTCAGGCAACCCGTACCTGGCGTTCTCGGCGATGCTGATGGCCGGGCTGGACGGCATCAAGAACAAGATCGAGCCGCAGGCCCCGGTCGACAAGGACCTCTACGAATTGCCGCCGGAGGAGGCCGCCAACATCCCGCAGGCGCCCACCCAGCTGTCCGCGGTGATCGACCGGCTGGAAGAGGACCACGAATACCTCACCGAGGGTGGCGTTTTCACGCCTGACCTGATCGAGACGTGGATCAGCTTCAAGCGCGAGAACGAGATCCTGCCGGTCCAGATCCGGCCGCACCCCTACGAGTTCGCGCTCTACTACGACGTCTAAGTCGAGGGGCATTCGCTAGACGACACCACCCGCGCCGCGATCGCATCGCCGATTGCCGCGCGGGTGGTTTCGTCTGTGCGGATCTGCCAATGACTCCGCCGGGCCGAGCCTCCTGCTGCTGGTGCCGGCCGACCCAAAACCTAGCCGTCGCAACGCAAACGGCCCGCGCGACGGGACGCCTTTAGGGCACTGGTCCGTTCGTCGAGGCCAGCACAAGGCGCTCGCCGACGCCGGATGTTCAGATAAAAACTCTTGCGGCGGCAACGAATTCCGCGTTAGCGTTTCGGCCATGACTATCAGCACCGCACAAGCAATGGTCGGGGGCGGCGGGGGCCGCGTAGGTGGAGGCGGCGGTCGCTTCGGCGGCGGCGGCGGCTTCGTGGGCGGCGGCGGTGGCCTCGTGGGCGGTGGCGGCTTCGTGGGCGGTGGCGGCGGATTCGTCGGCGGCGGCGGCGGCTTCGTCGGCGGTGGCGGCGGCTAACCGATCACACGATCGGGTTTGGCGGCTCGTCGGAGTCGGCCGAGCCGACCAGTTCCAGTTGCATCCACGCGACGTCGTGCCAGCGCCCGTCTTTCCATGCGGTGCGCCGGTATAAGCCGGCGTCGTGAAAGCCGAATGACCGGTGAAAGCCGTTGCTGGCCTCGTTCGGTTGCGTGATGCCCGCGAAAGCCGTTCGGTAGCCGCGCTCCCTGAGCCGGTGCAGCAGCCGCGTGTAGAGCTGGCGACCGCCGCCCG
>NZ_LZKD01000060.1:0-2590 GCF_001668695.1 Mycobacterium sp. E2497 | reverse complement strand
ACGCACACTCGACGGCGGTCGCCGATCAGCGTCCGAACGTACGGCCGGCGAGCTCGGCCGTCGCCTCCAGACGCGGGGTGACCGCCGAGGCGCTCACCGCCACCCGGTGATCGCCCGCGGTGATACGCCAGCCACCCATGCCGCGGTCGTAGCGCGCGAGCAGGCGCGGGTCCGCCTCGATGGTGACCCGGCGGGCGGCGCCCGGCTCGAGCTCGACCCGCTCGAACCCCAGCAACCGCACGCATCGCCCGCCCGGGGCCGCCGTCAGGTACAGCTGCGGGACGTCGGCGCCCGCGCGGTCACCGACGTTGACGACGGTGAAACTCGCGGTGACCGTGTTCCCGCCGCCCACCACCAGATCGCGGTAGTCGAAGTCGGTGTAGGACAACCCGTGACCGAAGGCGAACATCGGGGCCTCGCCGGTGGCGGCGAACCAGCGGTAGCCGACATCCGATCCCTCGGTGTAGTCGATCGTGGTCGGCTCCCCCCACTCGGCGCCCAGGCCCGGCAGCTCCGGGCGAGGCGTCTGTCCCAGGTCGACCGGAAACGTGATCGGTAACCGGCCCGACGGGTTGGCCTGGCCGGCAAGGATTTCCGCGATCGCCCTGCCGCCGGCCTGCCCCGGATACCAGGCCTGCACAATCGCCTGCACCGAGTCCCGCCAGGGCATGGTCACCGGATTGCCGGTCTCGAGCACCACCACGGTGTTGGGATTGGCGGTGGCCACGGCGGTGATCACCGCGTCCTGCCCCCACGGCAGCGTCAGGTCGGGAATGTCGAACCCCTCCCCTTCGGCGCGGACGGCGAACACCAGGGCGATGTCGGCGTTGCGCGCCGCCAGCGCCGCCTCCGCGGGGTTGATGCCGGGATCGAAATCGATTCGGGCATGCGGGAATTGCTTGCGCAGCTCGTCCAGCGGGCTCGACGGCAACAGGTGCAGCTTGCGCAGGCCGGCCTCCAGTCCCGCGCCACCGATCGGTATCACGGCCGCGTAGCCGCCCGGCGGGACGACGGCGCTCGACCCGTAGCCGGCCGGCACCCCGACGTGTGCATATCCGCCGATGACGGCGATCCGGGCGGACGCCTCCGGCGCCAGCGGCAGCAGCCCGCGGTTGGTCAACAGCACGATCCCCTGCCGGGCGATCCGCAACGCGATCTCGTTGTGGGCGGCCATGTCCGGTACGGGCGCGACTTCGGCCCGGTCTTCGGCCCGGTCGATGCCGACCGCGAACATCGATCGCAGAATCCGCCGGACCATGTCCGAGAGCCGTCCGCCGGTCAGCCTGCCGTCGGCATGGGCGGCACGCAGGGGCGCACCGAATGCCTCCGCCTGCCATAGCAGCGCGTCGAGTTGCGCCCCGCATTCTTGGTCGAGCCCGCCCAGCGCGCACTCCCAGGACGGGGTGGCCCCCCAGTCGGACATCACCCAGCCGCGGTACCCCCAGGCGCCCTTGAGCACCTGGTTGACCAGGACGTCGTTGGCGGCGGCATACGTGCCGTTGACCTTGTTGTAGGCGGTCATCACGGCGCCCGGCTGCGAACGCTCGATGGCCAGCTCGAAGGCCAGCAGGTCGGATTCGCGATGCGCACCGGGATCGATGACCGCGTCCAGGAAGTGCCGGTTGGTCTCGTTGCAGTTCAGGGAGTAGTGCTTGACCGTCGAGATGACCTGCTGTTGCTGGATCCCGTCGACCGATTCCGCGGCCATCGCCGCGGTCAAAAGCGGGTCCTCGGACAGGTATTCGAAGTTGCGGCCGTTGCGCGGGTCGCGCACGAGGTTCATGGCTCCGGCAAGCTGCACGTTGAACCCGCGGCTGCGGGCCTCCCGGCCAATCACCTCGCCCGCGGCGCGCGCGAGGGGCGGGTCGAAACTGGCGGCCAGCGCCAGACCGGCGGGCAGCGCGGTCGCGGTGTCGCCCGGCCGGTAGCCCGGGTTGGTCACCCCGAGGCCGGCGTCGCTCATCAGCAACGCCGGGACGGCCAGGCGGGGCACGCCGGGGACGTAACCCGCGCTCATCGGGACGTCCGGCGGGATGCGCCCGTCGCGCAGCGGCCACATGTCCCCCGCGCCCATCACGCCGACCAGCAGCGCGAATCGCTCGTCATCGGTCAGCCGGGCTTCGACCTCGCGCGCCCGGGCGTCGGCGTCGCCGGACGAGCTCACCGCACACCCTCTTTGGCGTAGACGACGCGCAGCACGTGCCCGAGCTCGGGACCCATCACCAGCTCCGCCAGTTCGCCGAAGGTCGCGACGAACTCCGGCCCGTGCGGCGGCTCGACCTGGCACAGGTGGTGCGCGACTTCGTGGAGCACCACCAGCTCGCGCAGCGCCCAGTCGGCGGTGTCGCGGTCGGGCACCGCGATAACCCCTGCGCCGTCGCGGTATTCGTAATGGGCCGCCGTCGCGGCCCGCCGCGGCCGCACGCGCAACGGCGGGACGGAGGGCCAGCGCCGGCGCACCGACGGCAACGCGAGCACGTCGTCAACATAGCGCTGCACGGCCGAAACGGAGCCGAATCGCGCCTCCGGCGGCAGGGTGAGCTGCGCACCGAAGAAGTCCACGGCGCGCGACCCGTGCTCGGCGGCGCGG
>NZ_LZKD01000059.1:0-3153 GCF_001668695.1 Mycobacterium sp. E2497 | reverse complement strand
GGATCGATCGGCAAATACGCCGCCCCCGACTTCAGCACACCCAAGATCGCCACAATCGCCTCGGCCGAACGGCCGAACAGCAGGGCCACCGCCTCACCCGGGCCCGCACCCCGGCCAATCAACAAGTGCGCCAACCGGTTCGACGCCTCATCCAACTCCCGATACGTCACCGAACGACCCTCAAACGTCACCGCCGCCGCCCCAGGCCGGCGCGCCACCTGCCCGGCGAACAACACCGGAATCGACGCCGACGCCCACGCCTCGGTCAGGACGGCCCGGTTACCGATTTCGTCCAGCCTGCGGTGTTCACCGGCGTCCAGCGCGTCAATCGCCGACAACGGCCGCCCTGGTTCGGTCGTCATGGCCAGCAGCACCCGCCGCAGCCGCTCGATCAACGTCTCCACGGCGTCCGCGTCGAATATGTCGGTGTCGTATTCGACACGTAGGCGCAGTTCGTGTCCCGGCTGGGCCTGAATGGTCAGCGGGTAGTGAGTGGACTCCCGGCTGGCGATGTCGGTGATGGACAACTCCTGATCGCCCGACAAGGCGGCGGCGTCGATCGGATAGTTCTCGTAGGCGAACAGCGTGTCGAAAAGCTTGTCCTGGCCGACGATGCGGTGAATGTCGTTGAGCGCCAAGTGCTGGTGGTCGAAGGTGTGGTTGTTGGCGCCCTGCAGCTGCTCGAGCAGGTCGGCCGCGGTGGTCGTCGGGCTGAGCTTCGCGCGCACCGGCACGGTGTTGATCATGAGCCCGACCATCGATTCCGCACCCAAGAGTTCGGCCGGTCTGCCCGAGACCGTCGTGCCGAAGGCGACATCGTGCTGGCCGGTCAACCAGCACAGCAGTTGCGCGTAGGCGGCCTGCAGCACCGTGTTGACGGTGGTGTGGCAGGAGCGTGCGAGTTCACCGACGGCGCGGGTGAGATCGGCCGGCAGGCTGAGCGTGTGGACGCCTTGCGCGCCCGGCTGCAGCCGGTCTTGGCGGCCGACCAGGGCCGGGGTGTCGAAGCCGGCGAACACCTCGCCCCAGGCGGCGCGGGCGGCGTCGCGGTCGCGGGCGGCCAGCCAGCCGACGAAGTCGCGGTAGGGCGCCGCCGCGGGCAGGCGTTGTCCGTAGTAGCCGGCGAAGATGTCGCCGAGCAGGATCGGCATCGACCAGCCGTCGAGCACGATGTGGTGGTTGGTCAGCACCAGCCGGTGGCGGTCAGCGGCGGTGCGGATCAAGGCCACCCGGAAGGGCGACTGGTTGACGAGGTCGCAGACGGCGGCGCGTTCGGCGGCGCAGAGCCGCTCGACGTGCGCGTCGACGTCGGCGCCCAGCTCCAGGTACTGCCAGGCCGGCTCGGGCTCGGCCACCACGACCTGCACCGGCTCGTCGAACTGGTCGAAGAATCGTGCCACCAGGTTCGGATGCCGCCGGACCACCGCGTGCACGGCGTCGCGCAGGCGGTCGGGGTCGAGCGGGCCGGTGATGCTGATGTCGAGCTGGCCGGCGTAGAGGTCGCCGGCGTCCCGCATGGTGTTGGCGTGAAAGAGCAGGCCCTGCTGGACCGGGGTCAGCGGCAGCACGTCGGCGATGTGGCATTGCCGTTGCAGCTGGTCGATCTGCTTCTGGCTGAGGCGGGCGGGCGCGACGTCCGACGGCGTCAACCCGCCACCCCCGGATCGCACGTGGGCACAGATCCCGGCCAGGGCCTCGAACCACAACCGGCTCAGCCGGCTGACCTGCCCGTCCTCCAGCGCCGACGGCGCCCACGTCCAATGCGCCTGCAGGCGCGGGCCGGCCTCGGTGTCGACGGTGGCCGCGTTGAGCTCCAGGGTGTGCATCAGCGGCATCGGGATCGCCGCTGCCGCGCCGGTGACCGAGCCCGGCACGGGGCACCACATCTCGTCGGTGAGCTCACCGGCGCCGCCCTGCCGGCCCAGGTAGTTGAACCCGATCGGCGGGTCGGATCCGTCCAGGCCGGCCTCGGTGTTCAGGTAGCGCAGCAGCCCGTAGGTCAGTGAATCGGGCAGGGCGCGCAGCTGTTCCTTGGCGTCCTTGATCACCGCGCCCAGCGATGGACCCCCGGAAACGATTTGCGCCCAAGGTAATTCACCCGTCACCAAGGACACCGGGTACTTGGCGGTGAACCACCCTACGGTGCGCGACAGGTCGACGTCGCGGCCCAGCTCCTCGTGGCGGCCGTGGCCTTCGACGTCGATGCCGATCGGCGCGCCGGCCTCGACGCGGGGGCCCAGGAATTCGACCAGCGCCAGGGCGAACGAGATCAGCAGGATGTCCTGGACGCCGGCGTGGAACGCCGCGGGCACCTCACCGAGCAGCATGCCGGTGGTCTCGGCGTCCAGCTCCACCGAGAGCTGCCCGGCGGCGGCGAAGGTGTCCACCTCGGGTCGCACCGCGGGCAGCGCCGCGGGCGTCGCCGCCACCTGCCTCCAGGTGTCCAGCTGGTCCACGACGTCCGGGGCGTTGGCGCGCTCGGCCAGCTGCGCCGCCCACCGCGCGAATGACGTCCCCGCCGGCGGCAACGCCACCGGTTGGCCCAGCCGGTGCTGCGCCCAGGCGATGTTCAAGTCCTCCAACAGGATTCGCCACGACACGCCGTCGACGGCCAGGTGGTGGATGATCACCACCAGCTGGGCGGTCGCGGTGACCCACAGCGCGCTGAGCATCGCCCCTTCGGCCGGGTTCAGCCGCGACCGCGCCTCGAGCACCGCCGCGTCGGACAACACCTCCACGGTGTGCAGGCAGTCGGCGGCGTCCACCGCACCCGGCTCGGGCACCGTCAGCGACCACCCGTCGTCAACACGTAGCCGCAGCATGGCGTGCCGATCCAGCAGCGCCTGCAGCACCACCAGCACGTCGGGCACATCGACCCCGGCCGGGGCCTGGACCAACATCGCCTGGTTGAACTGGTCGACCGGACCCTGCACGCCCTGCAGCCAGCGGATGATCGGGGTGGCCGGCACCGGGCCCACGCCCTCGTCCGCCACGTCGGCGCGCGCGTCAGCGACATCGGCCACCCGGGCCAGCCGGGCGACGGTCTGCTCGACGAAGATGTCGCGCGTCCGGCAGATCAGGCCGGCGGCGCGGGCCCGCGTCACCACCTGCATCGAGGAGATGCTGTCGCCGCCCAGGTCGAAGAAGGAGTCG
>NZ_LZKD01000058.1:0-9790 GCF_001668695.1 Mycobacterium sp. E2497 | reverse complement strand
GCCCGCCCAGCGGATCACGTCCGACATCGGCACCAGCGTGCCGCCGGCGGTCAACGCCTTGCCGGCCGCGGCCTCCAAGTCCTGCAACGTGGTGGTGACCACGATCGAGACCGGCAGGCCGTTGTGTGAACCCAGTTTTTCGGAGGCGAGCAGGCCGCGCAGTCCGGCCAGGAAGGCGTCGTGATTGCGCTGGGCGGTGCTGCGGGTGTCACGGCGCACCGCGTCCTCATCCGGTGTCTCATCGACCACCGGCGTTTCGTCGTCGGGGTTGCACACCCCGGGCGCGGCCAGCTTGGCCATCATGGCCTCGATCGCGGCCCGTAGTTCGGGGGTCACCAAGCCACTCAGGCGCGACATGCCGTCGAATTCCTGCTGGCCAAGGACGATTCCACGCTTGCGGGCCCGCTCGGCGTCGCTGAAGTCCCCGTCGGGGTGCAGCCAATCCATGAGCCGCTTTGCGTAGGTGGCCAATTCGTCGGGGCGATACCCGGCGGCCTTGCCGGCCAGGTCGGCTTCGGCGGCTTGGCGGGTGAACGCGTCGACCTCAACCGGCAGATGAGCCAGGAAGCCGCGGATCACCTTGACGTGCCCATCACCGATCAGCCCCGCGCGTTGACCGGCCGCGGTCGCACTCAACTGCGGTGCCAGCGGCTCACCGGTCAGCGCCCGGCGCTCGCCCAGGTCGGCGGCTTCCTCGATGCGGCGGGCGGCCTCGGCCTTGGTGATCCGCAACCGGTCGGCCAGCCCAATGCGCAGCGAACCGCCCAACTCTTCGGGGCCGGCCTGGGCGTCGAGCTGGTTGATCAACGCATGTTGCGGGGTGCGCAGCATGCGGGCCACGCGTTCGACCCGCTCCAAGGCGCGCAGCCGCTCCGGGGTGGTGAGGACGTCAAAAGATAACCCGCACAGGCGGTCCGCGTCGTCGTCGAGCGCGTCGATAACCTCGACGATCTCGTCACGACTGCTCGCACCCATACCCCAAACCCTAGAAACCCCCACCGACAAAAACGGCCGCGTTGTGACCAGTGAAACAAAAGTGGCACAAGGGATTACGTGACACAAGGGATTACAGAGCGGCCGCGACTCTGGAGACAGGAACCGGCCTAGTCGCGGACGACGATGACCGTCTTGCCGGGGCGATGGCCGGGGCGCCCACCGCTTTCGAATGCCTCGCGGCCCTTCTCCAGCGGGAAGATCTCGGCGATGTCGACCCGCAACCGACCGCCGTCAACCAGCGCAGCGAGCTCCATCAACTGCCCCCGGTTCGGCGTGACGATGAAAAACGTTGCCGTGATGCCGTATTCGTCGGCCCGGCCCGCCGGCGACGGGGCCGACAGGGTGACCAGCCGCCCACCGCGCCGGACCACCGGGAACGACCGGTCCAGCGTCGCCCCGCCGACGGTGTCGATCACGACGTCGTAGACCGCGTCGTCGAACGCCTCGGTGCGGACATCGATGACCCGGGCGGCCCCGTATCCGCGGACCAGGTCGCCGGCATCGCTGCGCACGGTCGCGGTGACGCGCGCCCCCAGCATGGCGGCCAGCTGAACCGTCAAACCGCCCACGCCGCCCGCGCCGCCGTGCACCAACACCGACTCGCCCGGTTGCACGCCGGCGTGGTCGACCAGGGCTTGCCACGCGGTCAGGCCGGCCAGTGGCAGCGCGGCCGCAACGGGGTGCGAGGCCGATGACGGCTTGGCGGCCAGGTCCGCCGCGGCGACGCTGACGAATTCGGCCGCGGCGCCGTCGCGGTCGAACGGGATCAGCCCGTACACCTCGTCGCCGGCCGTGAAATCCGCCACGCCCGCCCCTGTTTCGGCGACGACACCCGATAACTCGTGCGAGGGGATCACCGGCGTCCGGCTGACACCCTCCCGGGTCCAAGTCTCCTCCCACGTCAACTCGTCGAACGTGATGGCGGCCGCATACACGGCCACCAGGACCTCGCCCGCGGCCGGGGCCGGCACGGGCGCCCGCTCGACGACCAGCTGCTCCGGGCCGCCCCTGTGGTGCGCCCGCAACGCCGTCATCTCGGTCATGGCAGCCGCCAATCGATCGGGTCGGCGCCCATGCCCGTCAAGAGTTCGTTGGCGCGGCTGAACGGACGCGACCCGAAGAACCCCCGAGAAGCCGACAGCGGCGACGGGTGCGGCGACTCGATCGCCACGCAATTGCCTTCGGCCAGAATCGGTTTGAGTGTCGACGCGTCGCGTCCCCACAGGATCGCCACCATCGGCTGCGAACGCGCGGCCAGCGCGCGGATCGCGCACTCGGTCACCACCTCCCAGCCCTTGCCCCGGTGTGACGCCGGATTACTGGGGCGCACGGTGAGCACCCTGTTCAGCAGCATCACCCCGCGACCGGCCCACGGCGTCAGGTCGCCGCACGAGGGCAGCGGATGACCGAGGTCGGCGGCGTATTCGTCGAAGATGTTGGCCAGGCTGCGCGGCAGTGGACGCACGTCGGGGGCCACCGAAAAGCTCAGTCCCACCGCGTGTCCCGGTGTCGGGTACGGGTCTTGCCCGACGATCAGCACCCGAACGTTGTCGAATGGAAAGGTGAAGGCGCGCAATACGTTCGGGCCCGCCGGCAGGTACCCGCGCCCGGCCGCGATCTCGGCCCGCAGGAACTGGCCCATCTCGGCGATCCGCTCGGCCACCGGCTGCAGCGCGGCAGCCCAGCCCGGTTCGACGAGTTCGGTCAACGGCCTCGCCGTCATCGGGCTCCTCCCATGGCATCGATCACCTTAGTCGTCATATGTCGTCATATGTCGTCATATGACTGCCAGCCCGCGTAGCCGGTCCACTCCTGCCCGTCGACAAGCACTCCGGCCTTCCCCTCGAGAACCCGTCCGATGATTCGCCATCCGGCGGGCGCGGGCCCTGCGAAGCACGCCACCAGGGCATGATCCTCTCCGCCGCCCAGCACCCACGCCCACGGATCGGCGCGCACGGCGGCGGCGGCGGCCGTCAGTGCGTCGTGGTCCGCACCCAGCGCCGCCGTCGACAGATCCATCGCCACACCCGATGCCTCGGCGACGTGCCGCAGGTCGGCGACCAGGCCGTCGGACACGTCGATCATCGCCTGCGCTCCCCCGGCCGCCGCCGCGACGCCCTGGCCGTAGGGCGGCTGCGGGACCAGATGCCGGCGGCGCAGGGTGTCGAAGCCTTCGATCCCCTTGCCCAACAATGAAAGGCCGGCGGCCGAGCGGCCCAGCTCGCCGGCGACCGCGATCACCGAGCCCGCCCTCGCCCCGGACCGCAGCACCGGGGCGCGGCCGTCCAGATCGCCGAGCACCGTCACCGAGATCACCCACTGCGGGCAGCTGACCAGGTCGCCGCCGGCGATGCCCGCGCCGATGCGCTGCGCCTCGTCCCACATTCCGCCGACCAGCGCGTCGACGTCGGCCGCCGACGTGTCACCCGGCGCGCCAAAAGCCACCACGAAGGCCGTGGGCCGCGCGCCCATCGCCTCGATGTCGGAGGCGTTCTGGGCGATGGCCTTGCGGCCGACGTCGTGCGGGGTCGACCAGTCCAGCCGAAAGTGCCGGTCCTGCACCAGCATGTCGGTCGACACCGCGACGCGCCGATCCACGGCGTGCACCACGGCCGCGTCGTCACCCGGGCCGACCACCACCGCGGCCGGCTGGCGGCGGCCGCGCACCAGGCGATCGATGACGGTGAACTCACCCAGCTGCTGCAGGGTGGGGTTTGATGGCTCCTCGCCCACGCCACCTCCTTCGGCGCGTCCTCGCCCTGTGCGGGCCTCCGTCCGGTCGCCGACCTGCGGTAAGTTTGATTACTGCCCGCGCGAGCGGCCCGCGCCAGTGTAGAGGCCTGCGATGTCGTGCCAGAGATAGGAGGTGCGCGGGCGGTGATGACCGACGCCGATAGCGGCCCCCGTGACGACGGGGGGCCGCCGCCCGCGGTGATCATCGCCGCGGTCGCCCTCGCCGTCGTGGCGATCGGCGTGGTCCTGGTGATCGCGGCGAACCGCGAGGCGCCGCCCCAACCGGTTGCCGTACCCGCCGCCCCGGCGCCGCGGGCCGACAGCCCCGCGTGCCGGGCGCTGGCCGGGGCGCTGCCGGAGCGGCTCGGCGACTACCAACGCGCGCCCGTCGCGCAACCGGCACCCCAGGGCGCGGCCGCCTGGCGAGCCGGACGGGACAGCGAGCCCGTGGTGCTGCGTTGCGGGCTGGACCGCCCCGGCGAGTTCGTGGTGGGATCTCCGATTCAGATCGTCGACCGGGTGCAGTGGTTCGCCGTGCGCCCCGAACAGCAGTCCGCCGGTGACGCGGGCCGATCCACCTGGTACACCGTGGACCGGCCGGTGTACGTGGCGCTCACACTGCCGTCGGGATCGGGTCCCACGCCCATCCAGCAGCTGTCCGAGGTGATCGACCGCACCATCGCGGCGGTGCCGATCAACCCGGGGCCACCTGGTTGATGGTGGCGACCCGCCGCGCCCGGCTGCGCCGCGCTCGCGATCGCCACGGGTTGATGGTGGCGACCTGGGGGCACCTCCCGCTTGCGGGGGACCGCGCCCGGCTGCGCCGCGCTCGCGATCGCCACGGGTTAGCGCAGGCCGGTGCCGCGGGCCAAGGCCGTTTCGACCATCGTCGCCAACAGGGTGGGATAGTCGACACCACTCGCGGCCCACATCCGCGGGTACATCGAGATCGTGGTGAACCCGGGCATCGTGTTGATCTCGTTGAGCACCGGGCCCTCGTCGGTGAGGAAGAAGTCGACCCGGGCCAGCCCCTGGCAGTCGATGGCCTTGAACGCCCGGATCGCTAATTGCCGGATGGCATCGGCGATGTCGTCGTCCACCTTGGCCGGCACGTCCAATTCCGCTGCGTCATCCAGATATTTGGTGGCGAAGTCGTAGAACGAGTCCTCGCGGCCCCGCACCCCGGCCACCCGGATCTCGCCCAGCGTGCTGGCTTCGACTGTGCCATCTGGCATTTCGAGCACGCCGCACTCGACCTCACGGCCGGTGATGGCCGCCTCAACGATCACTTTCGGGTCGTGCCGGCGGGCCACCTCGACGGCCGCGGGCAGGTCCGCCCAGTCGGTCACCCTGGTGACGCCGATCGACGATCCACCGCGGGCGGGTTTGACGAACACCGGCAGCCCCAGCCGCTCGCACTCCTCGGGCCGCAGGGCCGACCGCGACGGGCGCAGCACCGCATACGCGCCGACCGGCAACCCCTCGGCGGCGAACAGCTTCTTGGTGAACTCCTTGTCCATGCCCGTCGCGCTGGCCAGCACGCCGGCCCCGACGTAGGGCACCCCGGCCAACTCCAGCAGGCCCTGGATCGTGCCGTCTTCCCCGTACGGACCGTGCAGCACGGGGAACACCACGTCGACGGACGCCAGCACCTCGCCGGCCCCGGAGGACAGGGAGACCAGTTGGCCGCTGCGGCGCGGGTCCGCCGGGAGGGCGAGTTCGGTGCCCGACTGAGCGGTCACCTCCGGCAGCTGCCGGTCGCTGATGGCCAGCGCGGCCGGGTCGCCGTCGGTGAGCACCCAGGACCCTTCCGGGGTGATGCCGATCGCGACCACCTCGAACCGCTGGGGGTCGAGGTTGCGCAGGATGCTGCCCGCGGACACGCACGAGATGGCGTGCTCGTTGCTGCGCCCGCCGAAGACGACGGCGACGCGCACGCGGCTTCCGCTGGCACTCACAACTTAAAGAGGCTACCGGTTGCGCGCGGCTCGGGTCGGACGGCGGGCCGCCAGCTGGGGTTTTGGTGATCGCGCGGAGTCACTCAGGCTTGGTCCTGCGCCCCAGCAGCAGGGCCATCGCCTCGTCCACCGACAGTCCCTTGTGGCAGACCCGGTGTACGGCGTCGGTCAGGGGCATCTCCACGTCGTAACTGGAGGCGAGCGCCAGCACCGACTCGCACGATGTCACGCCCTCGACGACGTGCCCGTCGCGGGCCTGCATCGCCGACTCCATGGTCCCCCCGCGACCCAGGCGTTGGCCGAACGACCGATTGCGCGAATAGGGCGAGGTGCACGTCGCGACCAGGTCACCCACGCCGGCCAGCCCGGCCAGCGTGGCACCCTTGGCGCCGAGCGCGATGCCCAGCCGCATGATCTCCGCCAGACCGCGGGTGATGATCGCCGCCGCGGTGTTTTCCCCCAGCCCGACGCCGGCCGCCATGCCGCAGGCGAGCGCGATGACGTTCTTGCACGCCCCACCGATCTCGGTGCCGACGACATCACTATTGGTGTAAGGGCGGAAGTACCCGGTGTTCAGCATGCGCTGCAGGGCGACGGCGCGGCCGGAGTCGCTGCACGCGACCACGGTCGCGGCGGGTTGGCATTCGGCGATCTCGCTGGCCAGGTTGGGCCCCGAAATCACCGCGACCTGAGCCGGGTCGACGCCCGTCACCGACACGATGACCTGACTCATCCGCATCAGGGTGCCCAGCTCGATGCCCTTGGCCAGGCTGACCAGGGTGGCCCCCAGGGGTAGCACCGGCACCCACGTTTCGAGATTGGCGCGCATCGTCTGCGCGGGCACCGCCAACAGCACCGTCGAGGCGCCGTCGAGCGCATCCGCCGCGTCGGTGGTGGCGCGGACGCCCGCCGGCAGCACCGTGCCGGGCAGATAGTCGGGGTTGGACCGGGTGGCGTTGATCCGGTCGGCGACGTCGGATCGACGGGCCCACAGGGTGACCGCTGCGCCCGGCCCGCCGGCCTCCACGAGCACCTTGGCCAGTGCGGTGCCCCACGCCCCGGCACCCATGACCGCAACGCCGCCCGTCGAACTGACAGGTGTGCCGGCCATCCACCACCCCCGTGTGTCGTCTCCAGCGTGTTGCAGCCGCTACACCCTAGATCAGCGGCGGACCAGCCGTCACGCGAGCCAGCGCGGCTCGCTGGCAGGATGGCATGTCATGAGCGGCACACGAGCCGACGGCACGGGAAAAGACATCGCCTTGATCATCGCCGTCAAACGGTTGGCGGCGGCCAAGACCAGGCTGGCCCCTGTGTTCTCGGCGCGCACGCGGGAGAGCGTGGTGCTGGCCATGTTGATCGACACGCTGACCGCCGCGCGACGCGTCGACTCACTCGGTTCGATCAGTGTGATCACGCCCGACGAGGCCGCGGCCGCGGCGGCGACCGAGCTGGGCGCGGACGTGCTGGCCGACCCGACGCCCCAGGGGCACGGTGACCCGCTGAACAACGCCATCGCCACCGCAGAGCGGACCGTGGCCGCTTCATTTCCGAACGTCGTTGTGCTGCAAGGGGATTTGCCGGCACTGCAGACACAGGAGCTGGCCGAGGCGATCGCCGCCGCCCGGCATCACCGGCGCAGCTTTGTCGCCGACCGGCTGGCGACGGGGACCGCCGCCCTCTTCGCGTTCGGCGCCCCACTCGATCCGCAATTCGGAGCCGATTCGTCGGCGCGGCACCGACGTTCGGGAGCGATCGAATTGACCGGCGCGTGGCCGGGCCTGCGCTGCGACGTCGACACCCCCGACGACCTCGCCGCCGCCCGCCGGCTCGGGGTGGGGGCGGCGACCGCCCGGGCGCTCGCGCACCAGTGACCTCGACCGCGCCACGGCCCACCTGTCCGCGGGGTGAACGTCGCCCCAACGGCGAATGGATGTCCGTCGAGCGCTAGCAGCATCGGCGCGTGATGAGCAATGATCGCAGGGTGACTGAAATCGAAGCTGAGGCGCGCCCCGACGAGAACTTGTGGCATCACGGCGACTCGGCCGTGACTGCGCCGCCCGCCACCACGCCGGCCTCGCTCACCGACCTGCCCGAGGACCGCTACCTCAACCGGGAACTGAGCTGGCTTGACTTCAACGCCCGCGTGCTGGCGCTCGCCGCCGACAGCTCGCTGCCCCTGTTGGAGCGAGCCAAGTTCCTGGCGATCTTCGCCTCCAACCTCGACGAGTTCTACATGGTGCGGGTCGCCGGCCTCAAGCGCCGCGACGAGATGGGATTGTCGGTGCGCTCCGCCGACGGCCTGACCCCGCGTGAGCAACTGGCCCTCATCGGCGAGCAGACACAGCGAATCGCGACCCGGCACGCGCGGGTGTTCCTCGATTCCGTCCGCCCGGCGCTCGCCGAGGAAGGCATACATATAGTCACGTGGGCCGATTTGGATCAGGGTGAGCGCGACGAACTGTCGACGTACTTCCACGAACAGGTCTTTCCCGTTCTCACCCCGCTCGCCGTCGATCCCGCTCACCCCTTCCCCTTCGTCAGCGGGTTGAGCCTGAATCTCGCGGTCATGGTGCGCCAGCCCGAGGACGGCGGCCAGCACTTCGCGCGGGTGAAGGTACCCAACAACGTGGATCGGTTCGTCGAACTGGCGGTGCGCGATGCCGCCGACGATGCCGACGGGCACCCCATAATCCGCTACCTGCCAATGGAAGAGCTGATCGCGGCCTTCCTACCGGTGTTGTTCCCGGGGATGGAGATCGTTCAGCATCACGCCTTCCGCATCACCCGCAACGCGGACTACGAGGTCGAAGAGGACCGCGACGAAGACCTGCTGCAAGCACTGGAACGGGAGTTGGCACGCAGGCGGTTCGGGTCGCCGGTGCGACTCGAGATCGCCAACGACATGACCGAGAGCATGTTGGAACTCCTGCTGCGCGAGCTCGACGTCAACCCGGGCGACGTCATCGAGGTGCCCGGCCTGCTCGATCTGTCGTCGTTGTGGCAGATCTACAGCGTCGACCGGCCGGGGCTCAAAGACCCTGCATTCGTCCCGGCGACCAGCCCCGCGTTCGTCGACCGCGAGACGCCCAGGAGCATTTTTGCAACGCTGCGCGAAGGCGATGTGCTGCTTCATCATCCGTACGAGTCGTTCTCCACCAGCGTCCAGCGATTCATCGAGCAGGCCGCCGCCGACCCTAACGTGCTGGCGATCAAACAGACGCTGTACCGCACCTCTGGTGACTCGCCGATCGTTCGGGCGCTCATCAACGCCGCCGAGGCCGGCAAGCAGGTGGTGGCGCTCGTGGAGATCAAGGCCCGCTTCGACGAGCAGGCCAACATCCGCTGGGCGCGCGAGCTGGAGCAGGCGGGCGTGCACGTCGTCTACGGATACGTCGGGCTCAAGACGCACTGCAAGACCTGCCTGGTGGTCCGCCGCGAAGGTTCGGCGATCCGTCGTTACTGCCACATCGGAACCGGCAATTACAACGGCAAGACGGCGCGACTGTACGAGGACGTCGGTCTGCTGACGGCCTCCCCGGAGATCGGGGCGGATCTGACGGATCTGTTCAATTCGCTGACGGGCTATTCGCGCAAGGTCTCCTACCGCAACCTTCTGGTCGCCCCGCACAGCATCCGCACCGGCATCATCGAGCGCGTCGAGCGCGAGATCGCCGCCCACCGCGAACACGGCGGCGGCCGCATCCGGATGAAGATGAACGCGCTCGTCGACGAGCAGGTGATCGACGCGCTGTATCGCGCGTCGATGGCCGATGTACGGGTGGAGGTGGTGGTGCGCGGGATCTGCGCGCTGCGCCCCGGCGCCGAAGGGTTCTCGGAGAACATTGCCGTCCGCTCCATCCTCGGCCGATTCCTGGAGCATTCCCGCATCATGCATTTCCATCGCATCAACGAGTTCTGGATCGGCAGCGCGGACATGATGCACCGCAACCTCGACCGGCGCGTCGAGGCGCTCGTTCAGGTCAAGGACCCGAGGCTGACCTCGTACCTGGACGATTTGTTCGAGTCCGCGCTGGATCCGTCCACCCGGTGCTGGGAGCTGGGACCCGACGGGCAGTGGATCGCGTCGCCGCAGGACGGCC
>NZ_LZKD01000057.1:0-5289 GCF_001668695.1 Mycobacterium sp. E2497 | reverse complement strand
GGCGGCCACGTCCCCGCCCCGGGACTATCACGCCGCGCTGGCCGCGGCGAAGAAGTTGATCCGGGGAACGTTGCTCGGCCCGGGGCCTGCAGTAGCTGCGGGCAGGCGGAGAAAGCTGCGACAGGACCCTTGATGTGATCAAGCGATTGATTATATAGTCGGGCGCGCGAGAGGATCGTGTCCGTGACTGAAACCGTTGGCGTGGGATTCGACGTCGACGCGCTGCGACGCAGGTACGCCGAAGAGCGCGCACGTCGCCTGCGCCCGGACGGCATCGCGCAGTACGTGGAGACGACCGGGGCCTTCGCCCACTTCGCCGAAGACCCCTGGACGGACGGGACTTTCGACCGCGAGCCGCTGACCGACGAGGTCGACGTGGCCATCATCGGCGCCGGGTTCGGCGGGCTGTTGACGGGGGTGCGGCTGCGTCAGCTCGGTGTCGACAGCGTGCGGCTGATCGACAGGGCGGCCGACGTGGGCGGGACGTGGTACTGGAACCGGTACCCGGGAATCGCCTGTGACGTCGAGTCCTACGTGTACATGCCGCTGCTGGAGGAACTCGGCTACCTGCCGACCGAAAAGTACGCCAAGGGGGCGGAGATCTTCGCTCATTGCCAGCGGATCGCCCGGCACTACGACCTCTACCGCGAAGCGTGCCTGAGCACCGACGTACGCGAGATACGTTGGGATGCAGAAGGATCGCGCTGGATCATCCGCACCGACCGCGGCGACGAGATGCGGGCCCGGTTCGTGTCCATGGCCAATGGCTACCAGGCCAAACCCAAGCTGCCCGGCATCGAGGGCCTCGGCGCGTTTCGCGGCCACGCGTTCCACACCAGCCGGTGGGACTATGCCTACACCGGGGAGAACCTGGAGCACCTCGCCGACAAGCGCGTCGGGATCATCGGTACCGGGGCCACGGCGATCCAATGCGTCCCGCACCTCGCCCGGGCGGCGCGGCGGCTGCACGTCTTCCAGCGCACGCCGTCGTCGGTGGACGTGCGGGCCAACCGTGCGACGGATCCCCTGTGGGCCGGCACATTACGGCCGGGCTGGCAGCGCAGGCGCATCGAGAACTTCCAGATCCTCACCGCCGGCGGCCAGGCCGACGAAGACCTGGTCGACGACGCCTGGACGAGCATCACGCGCAAGCTGCCGGTGATGCGCCACGACGGCGACGGCGTCGTCGACCCGGCGCAACGTGGCCGCGACATCGAGATCGCGGACTTCGCCAAGATGGAGGAAATCCGGGCGCGGGTCGCGGGCATCGTCGCCGATCCGTCGACCGCGGAGGCGCTCAAGCCGTGGTACGGGTACTTCTGCAAACGACCCTGCTTCCACGACGAATACCTGCAGACGTTCAACCGCGACAACGTCACCCTGGTCGACACCCGCGGCCGTGGCGTGCAGCGCATCACCGAGTCGGGTGTGGTGGTCGACGGCGTGCCCTACGAGCTCGACTGCCTCATCTTCGCAACGGGTTTCGAGGTGGGCACCGACTACTGCCGTCGGACGGGCTTCGAGCTGATCGGCCGCGACGGGGTGTCGCTGACCGAACACTGGCGTGACGGGGTGCGCACCTTCCAGGGGTTGTGCACGACGAAGTTCCCGAACTGCTTCATCGAGAGCATCGCGCAGGCGGGTCTGACGGTGAACTTTCCCTACCTGCTGGACGTGCAGGCTACCCACGCCGCGTGGATCATCGCGTGGGCGCTCGAGCACGGGGTCAGCGAAGTCGAGGCCGCTCCCGCCGCCGAGTCCGCCTGGGTCGACACGGTCGTCGCCCGGTCGGCTGCCAGCGCCGAACGCGCACAAACGTGCACCCCCGGCTACTACAACCGGGAGGGCAAGGCGGACAACAAGACCCGACAAGGCAGCTTCTTCTTCGGCGCGCCCACGGAGTACGCCGACCTGCTGCGCGAGTGGCGGGGCGACGGTCGTCTGGAGGGCTACCTGATTCGCGGCGGCGAGGCCGGGCGGTGACCAGCCGGCGGGCCCGATGGCGCTACAGTCTCGGCCGGCTGCGGGCCGCGCCCCGCCGCGGGCGCCCGCCCAAGGTGGCGATCATCGGTGCCGGCTTCGGTGGGCTGGCCGCCGCCGTCGCGCTGCGCTGCGCCGGCATCGACGACCTGGTGATCATCGAGGGCGACGACGGGGTAGGCGGCACCTGGCGGCGCAACACCTATCCCGGCGCCGCGTGCGACATCCAGAGCCACCTCTACTCGTTCTCGTTCGCGCCCAACAAATCCTGGACCCGTACCTACGCGCGGCAGCCCGAGATCCTGGCCTATCTCGAGTCGGTCGCCGACGACTTCGACCTGCGCCGGCACCTGGTGCTGGGCACCCGGGTGCGCTCGGTCCGCTGGAACGGCGTGGCGTGGGATTGCCGGCTGGACCGGGCGGGGCGCGAATCCACCCTGACCGCCGACGTCGTCGTGTGCGCCGTCGGGTTGTTCGGCTCCCCAAGGCTTCCCGACATTCCGGGACTGGCCGACTTCACCGGCACGCTCATGCACACCGCGCACTGGGATCACGGCGTCGACCTGGCGGGCAAGCGGGTGGCCGTCATCGGCACCGGCGCCAGCGGGGTGCAGGCCGTCCCCGAACTGGCCAAGATCGCCGACCGGGTGAGCGTCTTCCAGCGCACGCCGCCGTGGATGGTGCCCAAGGATGACCGCCCCTACAGCGCAACGGAATTGGCAAGGTTTCGGCGCAACCCACTGGCCGTCCGCCGCACCCGCTGGCAGATCTGGAAGTTCCAGCACGACAACACCGCGACCTTCGCCGACGACCCCGTCATCGACGCGCGCACGCACGTCGCGACGTCGTTCCTGGAGCGCACCGTCGCCGACGAGCGGCTGCGCCGGGAGCTGACGCCCGACTACCCGTTCCGCTGCAAGCGAGTGTTGCTGGGCGACGACTTCTACCGGGCGCTGCAGCGCGACAACGTCGAATTGATCACCGACCCCATCGACGGCATCGACGGATCGTCGGTGGTCACGTCGGCCGGACGCGCGGTCGACGTCGACGCGATCGTGCTGGCCACCGGGTTCGGGACGTCGCGCTATCTGTCCGGCATCGACGTCATCGGGATCGGTGGACGCCGGCTGCACGAGCGATGGGGCGACGACCCGAGTGCGTACCTGGGCGTCGCGGTCAGCGGCTTCCCGAACTTCTTCATGCTGTATGGCCCCAACACCAACCAGGGCGGAAACTCGATCGTCTACATCCTCGAGGCGGGTGCGCGACTCGTCGCCAGCGCGGTCAGCCGGATCGCACGCAAGGGCGGCTACCTCGACGTGCGACCCGAGGCCGAAAAGCGTTACAACGAACAGCTTTCCGCCGACCTGGAGCGCACCATCTGGACCCGGTGCGACAGCTACTTCCGCTCGCCCACCGGCCGCATCGTCACCCAGTGGCCCTACACCGAGCTGGAGTACGCCCGCCGCACCTGGCGGCTGCGACCGCGAGACTGGCTACTGTCCCAGGCCGAAGTCGATGACCCCGCGGATCAGGCGGCCGGCGGTCAGGTCGGCGTAGGCGGCGTTGATGTCGTCGAGCCGATAGCGCTTGGTGATCATCTCGTCGAGGAGTAGCCGACCCGACTGGTACAACGTGGCCAGCAGCGCGATGTCGCTCCTGGGGTTGCACGACCCGAAGACCGTGCCGCACAGCGTCTTGTTCATCAGGATGAAGTCCTGCAGCGCGACGGCGATCGAACCCAACGCCGGCGACGGCAGCCCGGTCAGCACGCAGGTGCCGCCCTTGCGGGTGAGCGCCAGCGCGGTCCCGACGTCGGCCTCGCCGATGACGGCGGGAGAGACCACGACCGCGTCCGCCATCACACCGCGGGTCAGGTCGCGGACCAGCTCGACCGCGTCCGCGGCTGTCGCCGCGGTGTGGGTCGCGCCGAACGTGAGGGCGGAGGTGCGCTTGAAGTCGCTGACGTCGACCGCGACGATCCGGGCCGCCCCGTTGATGCGGGCGCCCTGGACGGCGGCGGTGCCGATCCCGCCGGTGCCGACCACCACCACGGTGTCACCGCCGCGCACGCCGGCCCGCCGGGCGGCCGACCCGAACCCGGTGGGGACCGCGCAGGCCAGCAGGGCGGCGGGCACCAGAGGAAGGTCGGGATCGATCTTCACCAGCGAGTTGGCCGCCACCACAGTGTGTTCGGCGAACGCGCCGATCTTCGACACGTGGCCGAGGTTGCGCCCGTCGACGGTGTGATGGCGGAAGGTGCCGTCCGTCGGCATGCCCGGCGACAACGTTCCCGATCCCATGTCACACAGGTACTGCATCCCCGAGGCGCACCACCGGCATTGGCCGCACACCGCGACGAAGGAGGTCACCACGTGGTCGCCCGGCGCGAACCCGGCGACGCCCGGCCCGACATCGACGACCACGCCGGAGCCCTCGTGCCCACCGATCGTCGGTGACATGGCGGGTAATCCCAGGGCGCGCAACGTTTCCGGCGGCGCGGCCAGCTTCCCCTGGCGGATGTGTTCGTCGGAATGGCAGAGCCCGGTGGCCGCCAGCCGCACCATCACCTCGCCCGCCTTCGGCGGATCCAGCTCGAACTCCTCGACCGTCCACGGGTGGCCGTACTCGTAGAGGATGGCCGCGCGGCTTCGCATCGACTGCCGCCGCCTTTCTGCCGAATCAGCTGTCTGGGACCGGGACGGGCGGTCCGCGTTACCGGGCGGGATCCGCGGCGACCTCGATGTCGCCGGCCGCGGCCGCGGCCTTCAATTGGTGGAAATCGTCGAGCGATTTGTCGGCGTAGGCGTAACACCATTCGGCCACCGCGGCCTGCACCATGTCGCCGGCGCCGACGTAGCCGCGCAGCAACGACGCGTTCGCGCTCTGCGAATGGGCGCGCGCCAACAGCACCGCGCAGGCGGCGACGTAGTCGCTGAACGTGGAGGCCGCCATGCCCTCGGTGTCGATGGTGCCCTTCATGTCATGGAACTGTCGGACGTAGTAGTCACGCCCGTCCTTGCGGGTCGGCCCGAGGAACACGTCCGACATCGCCTGCAGGATTCGCTGGCCGTCGACGACACGCATGCCCTGGCCCTTCGCCTCGACGGCCGCGCCCAGCATGGCCGGCTGAGGCCAGCCGCCGTATTCGTCGAGCACCGATCGGGTCGCCTCCTTGATCTGCAGGATGAGCGGGGTGCCGTTGGGGCCCACCAGGATCACCAGGAAGCACCGGGTTCCCACGCTGCCGACGCCGACCACCCGCAACGCCACGTCGGTGACGCGGAAGTGCGACAGCAGCAGCGCGAT
>NZ_LZKD01000056.1:0-1531 GCF_001668695.1 Mycobacterium sp. E2497 | reverse complement strand
CCGAGACCGCGCGGCGCGCCGTGCAGGTCGCCACCACCCTGGCGACGCTGAACAGTGAGCGCGTGGAATTGGCGCCCGAGCCGGTGTATGCCGATGCCACCTGGGTTTCGGATTACCGGATCGACCCGTTCAGCATCCCGGCGACCGACAAGATCGGCGTGCTCGAGGAATACTCCGGCCGGTTGCTCAGCGCCGACGGCGTCGACCACGTGTCGGCGGTTCTCACGGCCGTCAAGGAGCAGACGTTCTACGCCGACACCTTCGGGTCGTCGATCACCCAGCAGCGGGTCCGGGTGCAGCCGTCGCTGGAGGCGGTGACCGTCGACCCCGCCGCGGGCAGTTTCGACTCGATGCGCACGCTGGCGCCGCCGATGGGACGCGGCTGGGAAGTGCTGACCGGCGACGACGTGTGGAACTGGACCGACGAGCTCACACAGCTGCCGTCGCTGCTGGCCGAAAAGGTCAAAGCGCCCAGCGTCACCGCGGGCCGCACAGACCTGGTGATCGACCCCACCAACCTGTGGCTCACGATTCACGAATCCATCGGCCACGCAACCGAATACGACCGCGCCATCGGCTACGAGGCCGCCTACGCCGGAACGTCGTTCGCCACGCCGGACAAACTCGGCAGCATGCGGTACGGCTCCCCGGTGATGAACGTGACCGCCGACCGTACCGTCCAGCACGGGTTGGCCACCATCGGCTACGACGACGAAGGGGTGGCGGCGCAAAGCTGGGACCTGGTGCGCGACGGGGTGTTCGTCGGCTATCAACTTGACCGGGTGTTCGCTCCGCGTCTGGGGCAGCCGCGGTCCAACGGGTGCTCGTATGCCGACTCCCCGCATCACGTGCCGATTCAGCGGATGGCCAACGTGTCGCTGCAGCCCGCCCGCGAGGACGTCAGCACCGCCGACCTGATCGGCCGCGTCGAGGACGGCATCTACATCATCGGCGACAAGTCGTGGTCGATCGACATGCAGCGCTACAACTTTCAGTTCACCGGTCAACGGTTCTTCCGCATCCGCGACGGCCGGCTGGACGGCCAATTGCGAGACGTCGCCTACCAGGCCACCACCACCGAGTTCTGGAACTCCATGGAGGCCGTGGGCGGCCCGTCGACGTGGCGGCTGGGGGGCGCCTTCAACTGCGGCAAGGCGCAGCCCGGCCAGATCGCCCCGGTCAGTCACGGCTGCCCGTCGGCGTTGTTCCGCGGCGTAAACGTGCTCAACACCCGGACCGAGGGCGGCCGATGATCACCCCGCAGCACGTCGTCAACCTCGTTTTGGAGGAGGCCGCCAAGCTCGGTGGCGCCAGCGAGACCATGGTGCTCGTCACCGACAAGGTCGAGGCGACGCTGCGCTGGGCCGGCAATTCGATGACCACCAACGGTGTTTCGGTCAATCGCAGCATCACGGTGATCTCCGTCGTCCGCCAAGGATCCAGCGCGCGGATCGGCACCATGGTCTCGGCCGAGGTCGACCCGCGGGTGATTCCCGAGCTGGTGGCGGCGTCCCAGGAGGCGGCCCGCTCG
>NZ_LZKD01000055.1:0-2113 GCF_001668695.1 Mycobacterium sp. E2497 | reverse complement strand
GGTCTGCGGCGTCGAAAGTTGGCGCAGCATCGCGTTATACGGGACGCTGGCCAGGTCACCGCACGCCGCCGTCGCGCCCATCAGTACCAGCCCCGCCCACAGGTAGCCGGGGCGGTCGTGGACGAAGAACATCGCACACGTGAGCGCGACGGCGAGCGCGGTCAGCACGCTCAGGGCCACCCGCCTGCGATGCGGTGACTCCACCCAGACGCCGACGGCCGGCGCCAGCAGCGCGACGGTCAACCCGGCGATTGCCGCCGCACGCCCCAACCAACTCGCCGGCGTGGTGCCGCCGGAGATGCCCACCCCCACGCTGCTGGTCAGGTACACGGCGAAGACGAAGGTCGCCACGATCGCGTTCAGGCCGGTGGAGCCGCAGTCCCACAGCGCCCACGCCACCACTCGGGACGGCACGGGCGTGAGAGAACGCGACGACGGCTGGCCCATGCCCGGCAGCCTATGTGTTCCGCAGTCGACCCGCCGCGCCCGGCTTCGCCGCGCTCGCGATCGCTGCGTTGTGTTCCGCAGTCGACCCGCCGCGCCCGGCTTCGCCGCGCTCGCGATCGCTGCGTTGTGTTGCGCAGTCGACCCGCCGCGCCCGGCCGCGCCGCGGCGGCTGTCTACGATTGGCTCATGCCGATCCCCGCTCCCAGCCCGGACGCGCGCGCCGTCGTCACCGGCGCTTCGCAGAACATCGGTGAAGCGCTAGCCACTGAACTGGCCGCCCGCGGCCACAGCCTGATCGTCACCGCCCGGCGCGAAGACCTGCTCAACGCGCTTGCCGCCCGCCTGAGCGACAAGTACCGCGTCGCGGTCGACGTGCGGCCCGCGGACCTGGCCGATCCCGGCGAACGCGCGAAGCTGTGCGACGAACTGGCCGCCCGGCCCATCTCGATCCTGTGCGCCAACGCCGGCACCGCGACCTTCGGTCCGGTGGCGACGCTGGACCCGGCGGTCGAGAAGGCCCAGCTGCAGCTGAATGTGCTGGGCGTGCACGACCTCACGCTCGCGGTGCTGCCCGGCATGGTCGAGCGCAGGGCCGGCGGCATCCTGATTTCCGGTTCGGCTGCGGGCAATTCGCCGATCCCCTACAACGCGACCTATGCGGCCAGCAAGGCGTTCGCGAACACCTTCAGCGAGTCGCTGCGCGGCGAACTGCGCAACTCGGGTGTACACGTCACGCTGCTGGCGCCGGGACCGGTGCGCACCGACCTCCCGGATGACGCCGAACGGTCGCTGGTCGAACGGCTGGTGCCGGACTTCCTGTGGATCTCGACCGAGCACACCGCGAAGCTGTCGCTGGATGCGTTGGCGCGCAACAAGATGCGGGTCGTACCGGGCCTGACGTCGAAGGCGATGTCGGTGGCCAGCGGGTACGCCCCCCGCGCTATCGTCGCGCCGATCGTGGGCAGCTTCTACAGGAAGCTCGGCGGCGGCTAAGGGTCAGCGGCGGCGGCCTCGGCCGGTGCCGAACAGGTTCTTCGTAATCTCGCGTATTGCCGTGTTGATCCCACTTTTCACGGTGGGGTTGTTCAGCACCTCCTCCCACACCGCGGGCCCTTTCGGCTCCGCCGGCGCCGGCATCGGTGGTGGAGGCTCGTTGCGCGGCACCGGCGGGTACTCCGACTGCGCCTGCGGCGCACCGGCGTGTCCGTCCCGCGGACCGGCCTGGGGCTGCGCCGGTCGTTGAACCGTTTGACCGTACTTCGCCTGCAGCGGACTGTCTTTCGCCGCCCGCGCGATCGCGTCGTCACCGATCGAAGCCATCAACGAGCGCGGCACCCGCATGCGGGTCCACGCGACGGGGGTGGGCGCGCCCTTCTCCGACAGCACGGTGACGACGGCCTCCCCGATGCCCAGCGATGTCAACGCCGATTCCAGGTCGTAAACATCGGTTTTCGGATAGGTCCGCACCGTCTTGGCCAACGCCTGCTGGTCGTCGGGGGTGAAGGCCCGCAGCGCGTGCTGGATTCGGGCACCCAGCTGGGAGAGCACGTCGTTGGGCAGGTCCGTGGGCAGCTGCGTGCAGAAGAACACCCCGACGCCCTTGGAGCGAATCAGCTTGACGGTCTGCTCGACCTGCTCGAGGAACGCCTTGGACGCGTCGGCGAAC
>NZ_LZKD01000054.1:0-9866 GCF_001668695.1 Mycobacterium sp. E2497 | reverse complement strand
CGGCCTGGTGCGGGCGACCGCGGGCCTGAAGGGGGTCGACAAGCTCGACGCGGTGCTGCGGTTCATCGTCGAATACCAGCACTCCTACTCCGGTGTGCGCATGGTCGACGTCGAGCCCGAGCACACCATCGCCCAGTTCTCGTGGGTGATCCCGCAGATGCGGGAGGGCCTGCAGCGGCATATGCCCGGGCCGAACGCCGCGGTGAAGGCGGCGACCGTGATCCGGATCGCCATCTCGCACTACATCGTCCGCAGCGACGACGCGGACCAGTTCCTGGCGCAGCTGCGGCACGCGGTCGGAATCAAGGGCGGCTCCTGATCAGTCGAGCTGGACCGCGACATTGACGCGGCCCTTCTCGTCGCGGCTGGCGATCGCGTGTCCGGTGCGATCGGCGCCGTCGAAGTTGAGCAGCGTGATCGGCCCGCCCTCGCCGAGAAAGTTTCGCCACCATGTCTTGCTATCGGGCGACATGACGTGGATGACGACGCCGTCGCCGGAGCGGCGGTACCCGACCGGGGTCTGGATCGTCTTACCCGAACGCCTGCCGACGTAGCGAATTTTGATCAGCCCGCGTCGTACCAGCGGTCCGACGACGGGTGCATCGATCATGCCACCGAATAGATTGTTGACGATTCCGACAATGGGCGTGTTGAAGATTCCGGATGCCATGAATCCCAGCGTATGTCGGACGGTGCAAGTCCGATCAGTCGAACAGCACGGCCGCGTTGAGATAGCCCGTCGGATCCAACGCGGCCTTGATGGTCCGCATCGCGGCGATGTCCGCGGACTCCCGGGACATGCCCAGGTAATGCCGCTTGCGCGTGCCGACGCCGTGCTCGGAGCTGACGTTGCCGCCGGACCGCGCGATGAGCTCCATCATCGGCTCGTACAGCGCATGCTCCCGGTCGGCCGGGCAGCGCAGCACGTTGAGGTGCAGGTTGCCCTCCCCGACGTGGCCGAACAGCACCGGCAGCGCCTCCGGGGCCTGCGCGCCGATCAATTCGCCTGCCTCCCTGGCGAATCCGTCGATGGATGACAGCGGCAGGGAGACGTCGAACTTGAGCGGCGGCCCGTATACGCCGAGCACCTCGGCGAGCGACTCCCGCACCCGCCAGAGCCGTTGCTGCGCGGCGACATCCACGCCGACGGCGGGCTCGGAGCACATCCGCGCGCCGTCGAGCAGCTCGGCGAGCCGTTCGGTCTGGTCGTGGTCGGCGGCCAGCTCCACCAGCAGCAGCCAGTCACCCTCGACCGGCGAGCCCACCCCGAGGTGCTCGCCGGTCAGCGCGGCGGCACGGCCGTCGATCATCTCCAGCGCGGCGATGCCGTCCGCGTCCCGGAAAGTCCGGCCGGCGTCCACCAGAGCGTCGAGCCCGGCGAACCCGCACAGCGCGGTGACCCGCCGCGACGGGGCGGGATGCAGCCGCAAGTCGAGGGCGGTGATGACGCCCAGGGTGCCCTCGGCGCCGACGAACAGCGCCGACAGGTCGTAGCCGGTGTTGTCGCTGCGCACCCGGCTGTGCCGGCGGAGCAGCGACCCGTCGGGCAGCGCCACCTCAAGGCCGACGACCTGTTCGCCCATGTTGCCGTAGCGGACCGTGCGCAGGCCGCCGGCGTTGGTCGAGGCCATCCCCCCGACCGTCGCGGTGTCGCGGGCCGCCAGGTCGACCCCGAACACCAGGCCCGCGGCGCCCGCGGCGCGCTGCACCGCGGCCAGGGTGGCGCCGGCGCCGGCGCGGACGCGGCGCTCGAGGGTGTCGACGTCATCGACGGCATGCAGCCGCTCGGTGGACAGCAGCACGTCGTCGTGTTCGGGCACAGTGCCCGCCACCAGCGAGGTCCGGCCACCCTGCACCGTCACGTGCGCTCCAGCGTCCCGGCACACCCGCAGCGCCTCGGCGACCTGCTCGGCCGAACCCGGGCGCACCAGCGCGCTGGCCCGCCCGCGGTAGCGCCCGGTGTGGTCGACACCGCGGCCCGCGAGCACGTCGGGATCGGTGACCACGTGGTTGGACCCCACCACATCGGCCAAGCGGCGCAGCATGCTCGCCGTTATAGCACCGCGGCTAGAACTGCTTGTGCGGCACGTCGCACACGAGCCCGCCGTCCATGACGAATTCGCTGCCGGTGGCATAGGACGACTCATCGCTGGCCAGAAACAGGATGAACGTCGAGACCTCGCGCGACTCGGCCGGGCGGCCGAGCGGAATGGTCACCATGTCATCGGGTAGATGCTTGGTCATCGGGGTGCGGATGAACCCGGGGTGCACGGAGTTGACCCGGATGTTGTGCCGCGCCAACTCCAGGGCCGCGGACTTCGCCAGGCCGCGTACCGCCCACTTGGAGGCGACGTAGGGGTGCACCATCGGCGCGCCGCGCAGCCCCTCGATCGAGGACACGTTGATGATCGAGCCGCCGCCCGCGGCGATCATCGGGTCCACGGCCACCCGCATGCCCAGGAAGGTTCCGGTCAGGTTGACGTCGATCACCTTCTGCCACTTGGCCAGATCGAAACTCCGCAACGGGCCGAGTGCGACGGTGCCGGCGTTGTTGACCAATACGTTGAGCTTGCCGAATTCGCCGACCGCGGTCTCGACGGCGGCGTCCCACTGATCGGGCTGCGTGACGTCGAGGTGGACGTAGCGCACCGAGTCGCCGATCTCGTCCGCCACCGCCTTGCCCTCGTCGTCGAGGATGTCGCCGATCACCACCTTGGCGCCCTCGGCCGCCAGCAGCCGCGCGTGCTCGGCGCCCATCCCGCGGGCACCGCCACTGATCAGTGCGACTTTGCCTTCTACCCGTCCCACAGGGACTCCTTTCGATTTAGGTGCTCACCAAAGTGGTTGGTGCGTAAAGGCCTTTACCGGTCACCAGCGGCAGGTCGAGCGTGGTAAGGATGCCTGGCGGCGCGGCGATCACCGCGGGAATCGCGTTGACGATGCGCCCGGCGGCACCCACGATCGCGGCGTGGTTGTGGTCGCCCTTGCGGCTGCTGGGAACGATGTCCACGGCGTAGGAGGGCTCGCCGGTGATCTCGACGCGGTAGGAGCCGCCACCGGCGGCCGGCTGGGCCCAGTCCGGTCGCAGGTCGGGCCGCAGCCGGGTGATGTGCTCGATGACGACGGCCGGCCGCCCGTTGGACATGCCCCGAATCTCGAATTGCAGCGCGGCCATGGTGCCCTTGGCGACGTGCCCCACCGCGATGTCGAAGTCTTCCGGCGCCGGCTCGCGCTGGTAGGACTCGGTGATCTCGTCGACCTCGATGCCCAGTCCCGCCGCCAGCTGACGGATCGCCGTCCCCCACGCGATGCCGAGGATGCCCGGCTGCAGCAGCATCGGCACCTCGTCGAGCGGCCGGCCGAATCCCATGTAGTGCATGACCTCCGCGCCGTCGTAGGTGGCGTAATCGGCGATCTCCATGCAACGCACCTGTTCGATGCTCTGGCAGGTGCCCGCCAGCGCGAACGGGATGAGGTCGTTGATGAACCCGGGGTCGACTCCGGTGATGAAGATGCTCGAATTGCCTTGCCGGGCGGCGTCTTCCACGCGGTCGATGTACTTGTCGGGCATCACGTCCCACGGGTATTGCAGCAGCCCCGGCGAGGACCCGACGACGTTGACGCCGGCGGCCAGGATGCGCATGACGTCGGCCATGGCATCCGGCAGCCGGGTGTCGCCCATGGCGCAGTAGACGAGGCACTCGGGCTTGGTGGCCAACAGCGCATCCAGGTCTCCCACGGCCGTGACGCCGGTGACGACACCGGGTTCCAGGCCTACTCCGCACAGGTCGCCGGCGTCCCGACCCACCTTCTCGGGGGTGGACACGCACACACCCGTCAGCTCGAACTGCGGGTTGGTGATCAGCTCGGTGAGGGCCAACCCCCCGACGTTTCCGGTACCGACGTGCGCGACGCGGATCGCCATGGGAGTCTCCGTTCGTTGAGCGCTCAAACGTTTCTAGACACTAGTCCATAAAAACCGTGGCACATACCGGCGGACGGATCGCCGCGGCCCAGGCAGAATAGCTCGCTGATGACACAACGAGAAGACGTCCGGTTCCCGTCCGGCGGCGATCTGATCAGCGCATGGCTCTACCGTCCGGTCGGCGACGCGCCCGCGCCGTTGTTGGTGATGGCGCACGGGCTGGGCGGGGTGCGCAGCATGCGCCTCGACGCCTACGCCGAACGGTTCAGCGCGGCCGGGTACGCCTGCCTGGTGTTCGATTACCGCAATTTCGGCGACAGCGAGGGCGAGCCGCGCCAGGTGCTGGATGTGGGCCTGCAGCTCGCCGACTGGGCCGCCGCGGTCACCTACGCGCGCACCCTGCCGGGCATCGACCCCAATCGAATCGCCTTGTGGGGCACCTCTTTTGCCGGCGGCCATGTGATCGCCACGGCGGCCCGGCTGCCGGGCATCGCCGCCGCGGTCGTCCAATGTCCCTTCACCGACGGCATCGCGTCGGCGCGCACGATCAGCAACCCGCTGGTCTTTGCGCGGGTCGGCCTCCTGGCGGCACGTGACCTGGTGGCCGCCCGACTGCGCAAGCCTCCGGTGATGGTGCCGACGGTTGGAAGACCCGGGGACGTCGCGTTGATGACCACGCCCGACGCGTACCCCGGCTATCTCAGGCTCGTGCCCGAAGGTGAGGAACTGACCAACGAGGTGGCGGCCCGCATCGCGTTGACGATCATGGCCTACCGTCCCGGCCGCGACACCGCGAGAATCCCCTGCCCGATCCTGTTCTGCGTGTGCGAAGCCGACTCGGTGGCACCGGCGGCGCCGACGCTGCGCTACGCGGCCAACGCCCCGCACGGCGAGGTCAAGCTGTATCCCGAAGGGCACTTCGCGATCTACGTCGACGAGGCGTTCGACCGTGTCGTCGCCGACCAGCTCGCCTTCCTCGACAGGCACCTGAAAGGCGCGGGGGCCTAACTAGGGGCGATCGCGAGCGCGGCGGAGCCGGGCGAAGCGGGTCGCCCCATCGGAACTGGGGGCGATCGCGAGCGCGGCGGAGCCGGGCGAAGCGGGTCGCCCCATCGGACCTAGGGACCCAGCGGGGAACTGGTGCGGATCGCTTCGTCGCGGATCAGGCCGCGCAGCAGCGCGGTGCTGAATTCGGCGGCGATCTCCTTGGCGCTGCGGCGCCCGCTCGGCCGCAACCACCGGTAGGCGCCGAGCGTCATGCCGATGTACCCGAGCGCCAGGACGTGGGAGTCGCACTGGTAGAACTCGCCGCTGGCGATCCCCCGGTCGATGAGGCCGTGCACGTGCTCGTAGACCTGGGTTTCCTTCTCCCTCACCGCGGCGACCTGTTCCTCGGTGAACCACTCGGTGATGTAGGGCTGCTCCTGGAAATACACCGCGGCACCCTCGGGATTGGCGGCGATCTGGTCGAGCAGGCGCACGGTGTACTGGTAGAGCGCCTCCCGCGCCGTCATCGAGGGATCGTCGTGGACGGCGGCCAGGGTGCGCTCGGCCGCCTGCTGGTAGATGTCGTAGAGGATGAGGGACTTGCTGGCGTAGTAGTGGTACACCGTCGCCTTGTTCAGCCCGATCACGTCGGCGACGTCGTCCATCCGGGTGCCGTGATAACCGCGCGCGGCGAACAGCTTGGTGGCCACAGCCAGCAGCTCCTCGCGGCGCGTTCGTCCGTTCTCGGATGCCATCGGTACTCGCTTCGTCATTACCCGTCCGTTGCCGGGATGCCGGGGTCGGCCAATTATCAATCAACTGGTTGGACAGTTTAGGCAAACGCCAGGTGTCGCCCCGACGAGGATGGGACTAGACTCGCCATCAAAGCTCAAGTCGCGACTGGAGGGGTGGCCTCATGGATCCGAGTCCGGACTACGACGCTAGCGACGAGATCGAGTTCTTCTTCCGCTACGTTCCGTGGGGCCTGCGCGGGGTGGTCGACGGCAACGGCTACCCGCCGCCCGCCTACCCACCCGTCTAGAGCTGGTCAGAGAGCCTTCAGTTCCTCGGCGACCTCGGTCACCGACTTTTTCGCGTCCCCGAACAGCATCGTCGTCCCGTCGGCGTAGAACAGCGGGTTGTCGATGCCCGCGAACCCGGAGTTCATCGACCGCTTGAGCACGATCACCGACTTCGCCTTGTCCACGTTGAGGATGGGCATGCCGTAGATCGGGCTGGACTGCTCGTTGCGGGCCGCCGGGTTGGTGACGTCGTTGGCGCCGATGACGATCGCGACGTCGGTGCGGGCGAACTCGTCGTTGATGTCGTCCATGTCCTTCATGGCGTCGTAGTCCACCTCGGCCTCGGCCAGCAGGACGTTCATGTGCCCGGGCATCCGGCCGGCGACCGGGTGGATCGCGTACTTCACCGGCACGCCCTTCTCCTCCAGCAGCGACGCCATGTCCTTGACGGCGTGCTGGGCCTGCGCGACGGCCAGGCCGTAGCCGGGGACCACGATCACCTGGTTGGCGTACGCCATCTGGATCGCGGCGTCGGCGGCCGAGGTCGCCTTGACGTGTTTGTCGCCACCGTCGCCGCCGGCGCCCGGGGCCACGCCCCCACCGCCGAAGCCCCCGGCGACGATCGCCGGGATGGAGCGGTTCATCGCCTTGGCCATCAGGTTGGTCAGGATCGAACCGGAGGCGCCGACGATCATGCCGGCCACGATCATCGCGGTGTTGTTGAGCGCCAGGCCGGCCGCGGCGGCCGACAGCCCGGTCATCGCGTTGAGCAGCGAGATGACCACCGGCATGTCGGCGCCGCCGATCGGCAGCACCACCATCAGGCCGAGCACACCGGCGGCGGCCAGCAGGCCGACCATCCACCACAGTGATGCTCCGCCGGTGCCGGGGTGCGCGTGCAACCCGACGACCACGGCGGCCGCGACCGCGCCGACGAGCAGCAGCAGGTTGATCGGTTGCTGCGCCTTGCCGAAACCGATCGGCGCCCCGGAGATGATCTCCTGCAGCTTGCCGAACGCGATGATCGAGCCCCAGAACGAGATCGACCCGATGATCGCGGCGAACAGCGACGCCACCACGATGTGCACGGTCGGCGATTCGCCGTGCTGGAAGGCCGAAAAGCCCTTCGTTTCGATGAATTCCGCCAGGGCGATCAGCGCGACGGTGCCACCGCCGACGCCGTTGAAGAACGCCACCAGCTGCGGCATGGCGGTCATCTTGGTCAACCGGGCCGGGGGAACGCCCAGCAGCACACCCACGACGAGGCCGGCGATGATCAGCACCCAGGATTCGGTGTGGCGGATCTTGATCAGGGTCGCGGCGACGGCGATGGCCATGCCCACGGCGGCGATCAGGTTCCCGCGCACCGCGGTCTTGGGCCCCGTCAGGCCCATCAGGCCGTAGATGAAGAGGGCGAACGAAATGATGTAAAGAACGGTGACGAGGTAGTTCATTTCGCCGCGGGCTCCTCGAGTTTGGCGGGCGCCCGCTTCTTGCCCTTGAACATGCCCAGCATCCGGTCGGTGACGATGAAGCCGCCGATGACGTTCAGCGTGCCGAAGACCACCGCGACGAACAGGATGATCTGCACGGCCAGCGACGGGTGCTCAACCTCGCCGAACACCACCAGCGCGCCCAGCACCACGATGCCGTGGATGGCGTTGGTCCCCGACATCAGCGGCGTGTGCAGCGTGTTGGGCACCTTGGAGATGACCGCGAAGCCGACGAACCCGGACAGCACCAGGATCGCCAGGTTGGCCAATAGCTCGTCGTACATCTATGCGCCTTCTTTCCCGGCACGGGTGACACACGCCGCCGCGACGACCTCGTCGTCGAAGTCCGGGGCGAGCTTGCCGTCTTTGATCAGTAGGTCCAGCAGCGCGGTGATGTTCTTGCTGTAGAGCTCGCTGGCGTGCTCCGGCATCGTCGCCGGCAGGTTGAGCGGCGAGGCGATGGTCACGTCGTGCTTGACGACCGTGCGCCCCGGCTCGGTCAGCTCGCAGTTGCCCCCGGTCTCCCCCGCCAGGTCCACCACCACGCTGCCGGGCTTCATCGACTCCACCGCCGCGGCGGTCACCAGGCGCGGCGCGGGCCGCCCGGGCACCAGCGCGGTGGTGATCACCACGTCGAAGCCGGCGATCGCCTTCTCCAGGGACTGCTGCTGCTGGGCACGTTCCTCCTCGGTGAGCTCGCGCGCGTACCCGCCCTCACCCGCCGCGTCGATGCCGATGTCGAGCCACTGCGCCCCCACGGAACGGACCTGGTCGGCCACCTCGGGCCGCACGTCGTATCCGGAGGTTCGAGCACCCAGCCGTTTGGCCGTTGCCAGCGCCTGCAGCCCGGCCACCCCGACGCCGAGCACCAGCACGCTGGCCGGCTTCACGGTGCCGGCCGCGGTCGTCAGCATGGGGAAGAATCGCGTCGACTCCGAGGCGGCCAGCAGCACGGCCTTGTAACCGGCGACGTTGGCCTGCGACGACAGCGCGTCCATGACCTGGGCCCGCGAGATCCGCGGAATGGCTTCGAGCGCGAACGCCTGCACGCCGGCCTCGGTGAGCGCGCCGATGGAGTTGTCGGCGTTGCGCGGCGCCAGGAAGCCGATCAGGGTCTGCCCGCGGCGCAACCTGGCGACCTCTTCTTTGGTCGGCGGCGCCACCTTCACGACGATGTCGGCGGACCAGGCGTCCCCGATGCCGGCGCCTGCCTCGGTATACAGCTGATCGGGCAGCAACGCGCCTTCGCCCGCGCCGGACTCGACCACCACCGCCACACCGCTGCCGATCAGCGATGCCACCGCCTTGGGCACCAGCGCGACCCGCCGTTCGTCGGCCCCGGACTCGGCGACCACCCCTACCGTCGTCTGCGCATCTGTCATGGCGCGTACATCCGCTTCCACTTTCCTGCCGTTTGGATGTGCCGCCGCTAGGGCCGCACGCTTCGCTACCTTAACGCCTGCCGGATTCCGCCCCGGACGTGCGACCGACCGGGCCGGGATACCCCGGGTTGTGGCCCGCCGGCTACCAGAGCGGGATGTCTTGGCCGTGCTCCGCGGGCGGCCGGGGCCCGAAGTAACGCCGCTCGGACTCGTCGATGCGCAGGTCGTTGATGCTGGCCTCGCGGCGCGCCATCAAGCCGGACGGGGAGAACTCCCACAGCTCGTTGCCGTAGCTGCGGTACCACTGGCCGCTGGCGTCGTGGCACTCGTACTGAAACCGCACGGCGATGCGGTTGTCGTGGAAGTCCCACAGGCTTTTCCGCAGCGCGTAGTCGAGCTCGCGCTGCCACTTGCGGGTCAGGAAGGCCACGATCTGGTCGCGCCCGACCACGTGCTCGTCCCGGTTGCGCCACTGCGAGTCGGGCGTGTACGCGAGGCTGACGCGGTGCGGGTCGCAGGTGTTCCACGCGTCCTCGGCGGCCTGCACCTTCTGCAGGGCCGTCTCCAGGGTGAACGGCGGGAGCGGCGGACGGGATTCGGTCATGGCGCCATGTCTACCGCGAGACTGCATCCACGCACACCCGTCGCGGCGTGTCGTGTGTGTGGTTTCAGTGTCGCGAAGGTGACCAATGAGGCTCGCCATCTAGGGCGACTCGACACGTGTCCTATCGTGACGGCATGGACTTCGCGATGTCGGCCAAAGCCAACGATTACCACCAGCGATTGACCGACTTCATGACCGAGTACGTCTTCCCGGCCGAGGCCGAATACGACAAGTACCGGGACGAGGCCGGCCCCGACGACCACACCGTCCCGCCGATCATCGAGGAACTGAAGACCAAGGCCAAAGAGCGCGGGCTGTGGAACCTTTTCCTGCCGGCCGAGTCGGGCCTGACGAATCTGGAATACGCTCCCCTGGCCGAGATCAGCGGATGGAGCCTGGAGATCGCGCCCGAGGCGCTCAACTGCGCGGCGCCCGACACCGGGAACATGGAGA
>NZ_LZKD01000053.1:0-6096 GCF_001668695.1 Mycobacterium sp. E2497 | reverse complement strand
CGCCCTCGCACACCAACGCCACCGCCCCCGGCGCACGCGCCACCTGCGCGGCGAACAACGAAGGCACCGACACCGGCAAAGCCGCCCGCCCCGCCAAAACCGCCGTATTACCAAGCCCTTCCAGACGCGCGCGCTCTGCATCGCCGACCAGATCCACCGACGACAACACCCGCGACAAATCACCCGCCATCGCCACCAACACCCGCTGCAGACGTCCCGCCAAATCCGAGACGTCGAAGTTCGAGAACGGTTGCCCGACACCGACGGTGCTCAGGAATTGCTGGTCCCCGAAGCCGAGGAAGAACAGTCCGAAGTGACCGACCGGGCCGAAGGTGGTGTATGTGGCGGTCGCCGGGACACCGGCGAGGCTGAGGGTGAGTCTGGCCGGAACGAAGTTGACGACGACCCGGTTGGACGCCTGCGGGGCGCCACGGAACCCGCCGTCGCCGCCAAGCATGTGGACTGGAAATCGCTGATGCTGCAGCGCTTCTCGCGAGCGGGTGTCGACCTGCTGGAGGAAGTCGGCGACTGTCCCGTGCGGCGACGCGTTCAAAACGAGCGGCACGACGCCGGCGAGCATGCCGGGGTGGGTCTTCGATTCGGGATCCGTCCGGCGGCTGACCGGGAAGTCGAGCACCACCTCGTCGGAATTGTCGGTACGGAACCCGCGCACCAACAGCGCGCACGCGGCGGTGAGCACCGACGACCGGCGGATGCCCAGCGCTTTGGACAACTGTTTGATCAGGGCGACCACCGACGAGTCCAATTGGACCGGCGGGGAGGGTGCGTAGGGATCGCGCTCGCCGCCGGTTTGGGTCAACCGATAGTCGGGCTCGCTTGCCGAAGGAAGGTGTTGGGCCCAATAGGTCTGGTCCTCGGCGTAATCGGCGGAAGCCGCATACTCCGCCTCGCTGTCGACAAGGTCACGCAACGAACCGAAGAAGGCCGGCGATATCGCGGCGCCGGTGGCGAGTGCGGAATAGACGGCCGCAATCCGGCGGCCGAGTAGCGCGATGCCCAACCCGTCGATGGCGATGTGATGGCAGCAGGTGAACCAGTAGTACTCATCGGGCGCCGTCTGGAAGAGGTAGAAGTTGATCATCGGGCCGGTGAGCGGGATCGGCGTCCGTTGGATGGCCGACGCCCTCTTCCGGACCTCGCGCTCGGGATCGGGCGAACCGCTCACGTCGTAGAAGGCCAGTTCGATATCGGGGTCCTCGATCGCGGTCTGGAAGACTTCGCCGTCTACCTCGAAGAAGCACGCCCGGATGCTTTCGGCCTCGCCCACCACGTGACGCATCGCCTGCTCGAACAACGCGCGGTCAACCGCGCCCTCGATCCGCACCAACACCCCGAGCTGCCACGCCACATCGAAGTGACCCGTTTGCTGCGCGAGCCAGATGTCCAGCTGCGCCCGCGTCAGCGGCAATGCACGGTCACTGCGTTCCACAAATTCCCCCCGAAAGCTTTTCCGACTCCTTCATACCTAGACTGTCTACGCATCACAAACCAGGAGCGGACAGCCTGTCACGCAGGCTTTTCGGACGGATGTCCGGCCAATTCTGTTCGATGTAGTCGAGGCAGGCGGCCCGGTCGGCCTCTCCGTACACCACCCGCCAGCCGGCCGGGACATCCGTGAAGACCGGCCAAAGGCTGTGCTGTTCCTCATTATTGACCAGGACGAAAAATTTGCCACTGTCGTCATCAAAGGGATTGCTCTGCAACGGACGACCTCCTCTGCCAAGGTGAAAATTGCATGACGGTCCCGCGCGCAGCACAAAACTATGTGCCGCGCTTCAGGATTGGCCGTTACTTTCGACCAGTGTGCCGATCTGCCCGCGGGCACGAAGCCGGTGCCGGTGGGCTTGATTGCGGAAATCCCCGTCGTGATGTGACTGGCTGCAGTTCGGGCCCCAGTTCTTCCCCGGCCCGAATCGCAATACCGTCCGCAACATCAACAGTAACCCCAAAATCGCGGAAGCTTCTCCGCGGGGGCTTTCCGTCGGTGCTACAGCGGACCACTAACATGCTGGCATTACGACTTTGGACGTCGCGCTCCACGGCTCGCCGGTTACCCGCCGGCACCCGCCGTCAAACCTATGAATTTCGTTCTTGCATAAGAGATTCGCACCCCCGGTTTGTTCGACGCGTGTCGCGTCATCCAGCAAGAACAAAACTTTGTCCCCGCCAGCTTCGTCATCATCGGACACGGAGAGGTGGCCGCGCGATTCCGGCGCCCTCCGAACGCAATGGCCGCGGTTTGCTGTCATGCCGTGGACACATCGCCGGAACGACCGCACACCTTTTGCGGTCACGTTCCGGTTCACCCCAGGGCAGCAAGCTTTCAGCCGCGACATGGCGGGAGGAAGGCCCGACATTCGTGCATCGTAATTCCTGATCGCGACAAGCGGGCGCGGTTTGTCGGCCTTGCCCGAAAGCCACGATGCTTTGACGGGCGTAACCACAACGGGAGCTTGCTACAGCAGAGGCCTGTGGCGGCTGCGCACGATGCCAGCCGGCGCAGCGCTTAGCTGCAGACGGGCGGACAGGCGCAGCCGCACCGGCATTCTTGTGATTGATCTCACGACGGTTGCTGCGGTGGCGTTCACGCGCGTATAGCGGGGCGTTCATCTGCTTACCGAGCCGAGAGTCTTTCGCGAACCGCATTGCGCGAGTGCGAAGTTCGGTGTCGCCGAGCCAACCCGGCAGCCCACAGTTTTGCATTCATGATCCCGGGCGCAATTGGCTGGTGCCGGTGTTTAGGCACCCCGGGGCGCGGGTAGAGCTGCGCCAATGTGGGGGTCAGTGCTGGGGCTGGGAATTCTGGCGGCGCTCAATCCGGTGCGCCTGGGCCTCGCCCTCCTGATGATCTCCCGGCCGCGCCCCGGACCGAACCTGCTCGCCTACTGGGTCGGTGGCCTGACCGTGTGTGTGCCCGAGCTGCTCGCCCCGCTGATGCTGCTGAACTTCACCTCCGCGTTCGGCACATTCCGGCACGGCTCGGGCGGTCCGGCCGCGAGCTCCACCCTCCCCCACATCCAAATCGGGCTGGGCGTGCTCGGGTTGTCGATCGCCGCGCTGATGGCGGTGCGCTTCTCGACGCGTCGGCGCGCGCAGGCGCACGCATCGAGCGACGGGAACCCGACGCCGACGCCGGCTCCGGGGGCGCCGATCGCCGTTCCACGATTCCTCAGCCGCGCACAGGACCTTTCCCCCGAGGACCGTTCCGGAATCCGGCGCCTGCTCCACCGCGCCCACCGCGCGTGGGAGAAGGGGTCGTTGTGGATCGCGTGGGTCATCGGGCTGGCATCGGTTCCGGTCGACGGGGTGCTCTTCATCCTCGCCATCATCGTGGCGTCGAGGGCTGCGGTCGCCACGCAGGTCAGCGCCTCGATCGCGTTCGTCCTGCTGATGTATTCCGTCGTCGAGATGATCTTGGTGGGCTATGTGGCCGCACCGGCCCGAACCCACGCGGTATTGCGGCAGCTGCACGACTGGGTGCGGGCGTACCACCGGCAGATCCTGGTGACCGTCTTCACGGTGGTCGGGGTGACCCAGTTGGCCCAGGGCATGCACATCCTCTGAGCCATCCGCCGGGCTGAGCGTTCTGGTCCGCCCGACACCGCACGGCATAGCCTGGTGTTCTGACCGCCCGTGCTTCTGCGAGAGGAAGCGACATGCCTGCACCGTCAGTCGAAGTCTTCGACCGTTTGCGTCAGCTGGCCGCGATCAAAGACGTCACCGCCCGCGAGACCAAGACGATCGACGAGGTCTTCACCGGCAGACCGCTGGCCACGATACCCATCGGCACGGCCGAAGACGTCGCGGCGGCGTTCGCCGAGGCGCGCGCGGCCCAGGTCGAGTGGGCGAAGCGGCCGGTGACCGAGCGGATCGAGGTGATCGGCCGCTATCGCGACCTCGTCGTGGACAACCGCGAGTTCCTGATGGACCTCCTGCAAGCCGAGGCGGGCAAGGCCCGATGGGCCGCGCAGGAGGAAATCGTCGACCTGATGGCGAACGCGAATTACTACGCGCGCGTGGCGGCGGACCTGCTGAAGCCTCGCACGGTGCAGTCGCTGCTGCCGGGGATCGGCAAGACCACGGTCGGTTACCAGCCCAAGGGCGTGGTCGGGGTGATTTCACCGTGGAACTACCCGATGACGCTGACGGCGTCCGACTCCGTGCCGGCGCTGCTGGCCGGCAACGCGGTGGTGCTCAAGCCGGACAGCCAGACGCCGTACTGCGCGCTGGCGTGTGCCGAGCTGTTGTACCGGGCCGGTCTGCCGCGGGCGCTGTACGCGATCGTGCCCGGACCGGGCTCGGTGGTCGGCACCGCCATCATCGACAACTGCGACTACTTGATGTTCACCGGCTCGACCGCCACGGGTAGACAGCTCGCGGAGCATTGCGGCCGCCGGCTGATCGGTTTCTCGGCCGAACTCGGCGGCAAGAACGCGATGATCGTCACGCGGGGCGCCAACCTGGACAAGGCCGCCAAGGCCGCCACCCGCGCGTGCTTCTCCAACGCGGGCCAGCTGTGTATCTCCATCGAGCGGATCTACGTCGACAAGGACATCGCCGACGAGTTCATCGGCAAGTTCGGTGCCGCGGTGCGGAATATGAAGCTGGGCACCGCCTATGACTTCACCGTCGAGATGGGCAGCCTGATCTCCGCGGGCCAGCTGGACACGGTCACCGACCACGTCGACGACGCGAAAGCCAAGGGCGCCACGGTGATTGCGGGCGGCAAGGCGCGACCCGACATCGGGCCGCTGTTCTATGAGCCCACGGTGCTGACCGACGTCACGCCGGAGATGGAGTGCGCGGCCAACGAGACGTTCGGGCCGGTCGTCTCGATCTACCCCGTCGCCGGCGTGGAGGAAGCCGTCGAGAAGGCCAACGACATCGAGTACGGGCTCAACGCCAGCGTGTGGGCCGGCTCCTCCGCGGAGGGCGAGCAGATCGCCGCGCGGTTGCGGTCGGGGACCGTGAACGTCAACGAGGGCTACGCGTTCGCGTGGGGCAGCCTGAGCGCGCCGATGGGCGGGATGGGCCAGTCCGGCGTCGGTCGCCGGCACGGGCCCGAGGGTCTGCTGAAGTACACCGAGTCACAGACGATCGCGACGGCCCGCGTATTCAATCTCGATCCGCCCCTTGGTATTCCGGCGACCCTCTGGCAGAAGTCGCTACTGCCCATCGTGCGCACGGTGATGAAACTGCCCGGGCGGAACTGACGACGGGACCTGCGCAACCCTAAGACTTCAGCCCAAACACCTGCACGACTCCTCGAGACCCTGCCGGGTCTATCCGGGTACCTTCTCCGAGATCTTGTCCACGATTGTGGTCGCGGCCGGGGCGCCATTGCCGTACTGGCACACCTGCACATATACGACCACGTTGTTCTTCGCCCGGGCCTCGTTGGAGCAGATCCAGCCGACGACCCTGCCGTCCTGCAGTTGTGTCGCCGTCCAACGCGCATCGGTGCCGGTGGCGTCAGACTTTTGATATCGCCATTGCGCTTGTCCGTCTTTCCGGTGGAGCACTGCATTGTCACAGGAATTCACGGCCTTGATAAACGCGGTGTCGAGCAATTGGGTCGCTGCTTTCGAGTCGGGGACCGTCGCAACAGCCTGATAGACCGCATGCTCGAAAGTGTCCGTGTCGTTGTCCCTGTATTGATTGCTCCGCCATGCGGTGTAAACCACACCCACCGTATCGGCGGCCGGGCCCATCAGCGCGGCGCATTCGGGATTACCCTCGTCGACTGCGATGGGCGGTTGAGGCCTGGTCGCGCCCGGCGGAGGCTTAGATGCCCAGTTGAGTTTCGCCCCGACGATATCGCTAACCACGTCCGGCGCCAAGATCAGCTCGTCGATGCGATTCAGTGCCAGGGTGGGGGCAACTGTGGTCGTCCCCTTGGGCGGCGCCGGCGTTGTGCTGTGGCCGCCACCCTGCCCGCCGCCACACCCCACCGCTAACGCCACGACACCCGCCCCGAGCACCGAAACAATGAAACGACTCCTCATTTCGTCTCCTCGCAGAAGGGGCGAAGTCGGTAACTGCTTGATCGAAGCCGTATGAGCAGCGCTGGCGGGG
>NZ_LZKD01000052.1:0-859 GCF_001668695.1 Mycobacterium sp. E2497 | reverse complement strand
CGTGGAGCCGTAGGGAAAAAGGTCCAAGACGGCGACCACGACACCCAGCAGGACCGCGTAGGGGACATCGAGCAGGACACACCACACGAACGTGGCGAACCCCGCGATGACCGACGTCAGCACGTTCCCGAAGAGATAGGCGCCGAACTTCGCCACCACTTCGTCGCCGATCAGGATGGCGCGCGGCCGACGGGAATTGGGCATGAGCCGGTAGAAGCCGGCCCGGATCCGGCGCATGTCGGCCAGGAAGTAGATGGTCAGCATCGCCACGATGCCGATGTGGGACAGGACACCGAACACCTCCGACCCGGTTCTGATGATCCCCGCGAAGGTGAAGCGGCCGGACCCGTTGACCATCTCGGTGATCCGCTGTTGCAGATGGACGCGCTCGTCGAGCCTGCCGATGAGCGACGAGCGGTCTTGGATGTGCTGCAGATAATGCGGCAGTTGCTCGACGAGCTGGCGTGCCTCCTGCACCAGCGGGGGAATGGTCGCGGCCACTGTCCCTGCGATGAGGGCGAACACGAGAGTCACCACGACCGTCACCGCCGCCCACCTCGGCAGCTTGTGGTTGACCAGCCACGACACGGCGGTCTCGAGCCCGAGCGCGAAAAACATGGCCACACCGATCAAGACCAGCACCGACGACATCGACCCGAGAACGCGGACCGCCCGGTTGCGTTCCGAGGAACATCGCTTCGGCCGGCGCGGCGAGCGGTTCGACCGGCGTTCCCCTTTCGTCATGGGAATGACCGCCGCGGCCGGCGTGGCAGTGACCTATGGGGCGGTCCGCGTTCTCGGGTCGATGTCGTCGGTGCTGGTCTTGATCGGTGTGGCCATGTTTTTCGCGCTCGGGCTC
>NZ_LZKD01000051.1:0-767 GCF_001668695.1 Mycobacterium sp. E2497 | reverse complement strand
GATCTCGTTCGGCACCAAGACCGGCGAGATCGAGATGGACGGGCAGCGGGTCGCCGTCCCGGTTGCGACGGACCAGATGAAGATGATCGCCAAACTCTCCGGCGGGCAGTCCTACACCGCCGGCAACCTCGCCGAGCTCTCCAAGAGCTACAACGCCATCGAGAAGGACATCGGCTACCGCACCGTGCCCGGGCCGGGCAGCGCCGGCTGGTTGCGGCTGGGCGTCATCACCGCGCTGATCGCGACGGCGCTGGCGCTGCTGATCAATCGGCGGCTGCCGGTCTGACCGGTCAGGAGGGCAGCCGGCGGTTGAGGAACAGGCCAGCCAGGACGGCGCCCGCCATCGCGACGGCGCCCAGCAGCATCCAGGCCAGGCTGGCGTCGCCCTTCACGGTCTCGTAGCCGATCTGGCGCTGCAGGGTCGAGTAGACGTTCTTCAGCGACTCCAGGCTGTCGGCGTGGAACGACTGGCCGTCGGTGATCTCGCAGATCTTCTGCAGCGTCTGATCGTCGACGGGCACCGGGATGGTGGCGCCCTCGTACTCGACGGTGCCGTACGGCGTCCCGAACGAGATCGTGGAGATCTGCACGCCCTCGGCCTTGGCGGCCCGGGCGGCGGTGAAGGCGCCCTGCGGGGCGTTGGGGTCCAGCGGCACGTTCTCGGCGCCGTCGGAGAGCAGCACGATGCGGGCCGGCGGCGGGGTGTCGCCGCCCGTGATGGCGGTGGCGCTGACCGCGTGCAGGGCGGTGAAGATGGCCTCGCCGGT
>NZ_LZKD01000050.1:0-41271 GCF_001668695.1 Mycobacterium sp. E2497 | reverse complement strand
GGTGTCTCGGGACATCACAATGGTCGGGCTGACAGGATTTGAACCTGCGACCACTTGACCCCCAGTCAAGTGCGCTACCAAACTGCGCCACAGCCCGGTGCCGCCCGAATCGGCGGCAGCAGGTCGACAGCCTACCGCAGACAGCCCGGAACACAGCGAAGCGGCCTCCGACCAACCCGGCGATACCTGCCGGGCAGGAAACCGCAAACGCCAATCCCCGTCGCCATCTAGAATCCTGCTCACGAACGCAGGCGGGCGGCTGTGCTCGCCACAAACTTTCGGGGGACGACCGCAATGATGGCGAACGGTCCGGCGCGTGGCTGGGAGTGAACCGCCGGCGAATCAGGGCAATGCCCCGCTCCCGCCGCCTGGCGGCTACCACGCCGGCCCACCCCTTGCTCCCTATGCGCCGGGACAGCCGATCGCATGGAGCGGCTTCCAGCCGGGCGCGGCCGGCACACCGCCTCCGTGGCCTCCAAGCCCGCGGCCAGCCCCGCCCCCTGGCGCCAAACGCTGGTTGATGCTCACGACGGTCATTCTCACGGTCACCTCGGCCGTGTTGGGCGTCATCCTCATCAGCCGTGTGATGACCTCGGGTGCATCGGCGGCGGCATCACACCGCGAGCCGCCCGGGCTCTCGGTGCCCACGACACCGGCGCTGGTCCACCCGGAAGATCTGAAGAACCTTCTGTTGAGTCCCGCCGAGGCCGGCGACATCCTGCACGTGCAGGGAATGACGCTCTACCAGAGCAACAACGGCCTGTTCATGGATACCGCCGACCCGCCCGACTGTGCCGGCATCTGGGCCCCGGGCATGGCTCAGGTCTATCGCGACACCCGCTTCATCGACGCGCAGTCGGCCGAACTTCACGGACCGGGTGACGTGTACGTGAAGCTGACCCTGCAGTCGCTGGTGGCCTTTCCGACCGCGAAAGACGCCGGCGCCGTCTTCGAGGACCTCACGAGGAAGTGGGATCACTGCGCCCGAACCGAGGTTTTGGTGAACCGCCACGAGGGTGGCACCATCGCCGTCGCCGACCCCAGAGTCGTCGACAACACGCTGATGGTCTCCTGGGAGAAGACCGGAGGAACGGGGTGGGGCTGCCAGCGTGCCTTGATGCCGCGCAGCAACGTGGTGATCGACATGAGGGTGTGCGACTACGGCGGCAGCGATCAAGCTCCCGAACTCGTCAACAAAGTCGCCTCCCGGATCCCCACCTCGTGAACAGCCCAGGAGGTAAGGCGTGAGCGTTCCGGGCGAACGGGGCAGCGGCCCCGGAGGCAGGCAAGAAGGCACTTCCGGCGCCCCGGCCTATGCCGGTCCCCCACCGTCGCCACCGGGAAGCCCGGGATATGCGCCACCATTCGGTTACCAGGGCGCGCCCGGACACCTGCCTCCGCCCGGCCCCGGCGCCGTCTGGCCGAACCAGGCGGCGACCCCGCGCCGTTTCGGTGAGCCGGTCGCCCGGTGGTGGTGGCTGACGAGCGCCGCCGCGATGCTGACGGTCGGGCTATTGGTCGCGGTCATCGTGTACCAGCCGGCCCACCCGGGCGGCGGCACCGTGGCCGCCTCCGCACTCCCGGATGTGCTGCTGACTGCGGAGGAAGCCGCCCACGCTGTCGGCGCCGAAACGTTGTCGGGCGAACCGGTTCAAGACAAGCTGGCCGACACACCCATCGTTGACGAGGACTGCGTGGGTGTGTTGAAAGCGGCCGAGCAGAAGGCGTACGGGAAGACCGGTTGGACTGCGGTTCGGACGCAGGAGCTTGGCGACGCTCCCGCCAAGGGATGGCGGTTAATTCAAGCGGTCGTGTCCTTCCCGGACGCGGACTCTGCGAACAACTTCGTCGGCAACGCCGCGACGGACTGGCAGAGGTGCGCCGATCGCGAGCTCAACACCCGAAACGTCAACGAGGATGATCCCCGCAACGTGTTTTGGAAGACGGGATCGGTGTCGCGGGCCGGCGGCATCCTCGCGATGGACGGGGTTCAAGAGGCTCAGGGCTGGAACTGCCAGCGCGCCCTCAGCGCTCGGAACAACGTCGTCATCGACCTTGATCTCTGCGGACGAAGCGTGTCGGGGTCGGCGGTTCCACAGTTCGTGAACGCAGTCGACAAGAAAATCGACGCCCGGGCCTCATAGGCGTCGTAGCGGCATTGACCGCACCGGCGGTCGCGGGTGTGCCAACACCGAGCAGCGAGCGGCGGCGCCCACGCTTAGGGATCTCGTGCCCGAGGTGAAGTGATATCGCCGGCGCTATCAAGTTTGTGAATCGCCGATTGGTTCCGAGGAGGCCCAAGCCAGGAGGCTCAGCGCCGCTTGGCCCCACGCTTTTCGCGCACCCGCACGTTGATGCGGATCGGCGAACCCTCGAAACCGAAGGCCTCCCGCAGCCGCCGCTCCAGAAAGCGCCGGTAGCCGGCCTCCAGGAACCCGGTGGTGAACAGCACGAACGTCGGCGGCCGGGCGGTGGCCTGGGTGGCGAACAGGATGCGCGGCTGCTTGCCCCCGCGCACCGGCGGCGGCGTCGCGGCCACCACCTCTTTCAGCCACGCGTTGAGCGGGCCCGTCGGGATGCGTGTGTCCCACGACGCCAACGCAGTCTCCATCGCGGGCACCAGCTTCTGCACAGCGCGACCGGTTCGGGCGGAGATGTTGACCCGTTGCGCCCAGCGCAACTGCACCAGCTCGCGGTCGATCTCGCGCTCCAGCAGCTCGCGCCGGTCCTCGTCCACCAGATCCCACTTGTTGAAGGCCAGCACCAGCGCCCGCCCAGCCTCGATGACCATCGACAGCACGCGCTGGTCCTGTTCGGTCAGCGGCTCGGAGGCGTCGATCAGCACCACCACCACCTCGGCCGCGTCGATCGCCGAGTGCGTGCGCACCGAGGCATAGAACTCGTGCCCGCTGGCCTGACCGACCTTGCGGCGCAGACCCGCGGTATCGACGAACCGCCATACCTTCCCGCCGAGTTCGATGAGCGAGTCCACCGGGTCCACGGTGGTGCCGGCGACGTCGTGCACCACCGAGCGCTCGTCCCCGGCCAGCTTGTTCAGCAGCGAGCTCTTGCCCACATTCGGCTTGCCCACCAGCGCCACCCGCCGGGGGCCGCCCGGCGCGGGCGCGGCTTCGGACACCTCCGGCAGCGCCGCCAGCACCTCGTCGAGCAGGTCGGCGACGCCGCGGCCGTGGATCGCGCTGATGGCGTGCGGCTCGCCGAGCCCCAGCGACCACAACGCCGCCGCGTCCGCCTCACCCTTCTCGCTGTCAACCTTGTTGGCGGCCAAGAAGACCGGCTTGCCCGAGCGCAACAGGATCCGGGCGGCGGCCTCGTCGGCCGCGGTGGCGCCGACCGTGGCGTCGACCACCAGGATCACCGCGTCGGCGGTGCGCATGGCCACCGACGCCTGCTCGGCCACCAGCTGCTGCAGGCCCTTGGCGTCGGGCTCCCATCCCCCGGTGTCCTGCACGACGAACCGGCGGCCGGTCCACAGCGCGTCGTAGGACACGCGGTCGCGGGTCACGCCGGGAATGTCCTGCACCACCGCCTCGCGGCGGCCCAGGATCCGGTTCACCAACGTCGACTTGCCGACGTTGGGCCGACCGACGATCGCCACGACGGGCGCGGGGCCGGCCTCGGCCTGCTCGTCGAGCTCGGATTCGACCGATTCCCAATCGCTTTCGTCGATCCAGGTGCCGTCGGATGTCACCGCACCGCCCCGCTTCGCTGCTCGACCAGTTCCAGCAGGTGATCGATCACCTGCGGCTCGGTCATCTCGCTGGTGTCGACAACCACCGCGTCGTCGGCGGCGCGCAGCGGCGACACCGCCCGGGTGGAGTCCAGATGATCGCGGCGCCGGACGTCGGCCAGCACCGCGTCGTAGTCGTCGGTCAGGCCGGCCGCGACGTTCTGATCGTTGCGGCGCCGCGCGCGGGTTTCGGCCGACGCGGTCAGGAAGATCTTCACGGGGGCGTCGGGCAAGACGACGGTGCCGATGTCCCGACCCTCGACGACGACGCTGCCGGGCCCCTCGGCCATCTCGCGCTGCAGCCCGACCAGGCGGGCGCGCACGGCGGGGACCGACGACACCGCCGAGACCGCACGGGTCACTTCGTCGCCGCGGATCTCGGCCGAAACATCCTCCCCCGCAAGGAAGTAACGGTCGCCATCGGTGTGATAGTCCACCGACAGCTGCGCCGTCGACCCGATGCGGCCGACGGCCTCGTCGTCTGTCGGGCTGATGCCCGCGCGCAGCACCGCCAGGGTCACCATCCGGTACATCGCCCCGGTGTCCAGGTAGCGAGCGCCCAGCGCGCGCGCCAATCCCCTTGACACCGAGGACTTCCCGGTCCCAGCGGGCCCGTCGATGGCGACGACGACGTTCACAGGCCCACCGCCCGGTAGAGCTGCCCGACCTCGCCCTGGCTCAGCGCGCGGATGCTGCCCGGCCGCTGCTTGCCGAGCGACACGGGCCCGATGTCCGTGCGCACCAGCGACTCCACGGGGAAGCCGGCGGCGCCAAGCAGCCGGCGCACGATGCGGTTGCGCCCTTCGTGCAACACCACCCGCACCAGCGTCTTGCCCGGAATGGCGTCCACCACGGCGAATTCGTCGACGCGCGCCGGGCCGTCGTCCAATTCGATTCCCGCCTTCAGTGTCTTTCCCACGCCGCGCGGCACCGTCCCGGTCACCGTTGCCAGGTATGTCTTGGGCACCTCGTGGGAGGGATGCATCAACCGGTGCGCCAGTTCGCCATCGTTGGTCAGCAGGATGAGCCCCTCGGTGTCGGCGTCCAGCCGCCCGACATGGAACAGGTTCTTGTTGCCGCGCACCTTGCGTTCCACCAGGTCGCCGATGCACGGGCGGCCCCGGTCGTCCGACATGGTGGAGTGCATGCCCCGCGGCTTGTTCAGCGCCAGGTACACCAGCGACTCGTCGAGCACCACCCGGGCGCCGTCGACCCGGATCTCCGACGCATCGGGGTCCACGCGGGTGCCCAACTCGGTCACCACCTGCCCGTCGACCTCGACGCGGCCGTCGATGATCATCTTCTCGGCGGCGCGCCGCGACGCAATTCCGGCCTGCGACAACACCTTTTGCAGGCGGATCCCCTCGGTCTCGACCATCAATCGTGGTCCACGTCGAACGTCAGCGCCTGGTCGGGCGTCTGACCGCCGGCGAGTTTGATGAAACGCGGCTCGCTGTCCAGGGATTCGCTGAGGTCCTCGATCGTGTCGACGTCGGGAAGCAGCGGGGCGATGTCGGGCAGGTCGGCCAGCGACGTCAGCCCCAACCGCTCCAGGAACAGGTCGGTGGTCGCGAAGGTCACGGCGCCGGTGTCGTCGTCCACCCCGGCCTCGGTGATCAGGCCGCGGGCCAACAGCGTCCGCATCACGGCGTCCACGTTGACGCCGCGGACCGCGCTCACCCGCGCCCGGGTCACCGGCTGGCGGTAGGCCACCACGGCCAGGGTCTCCAGCGCGGCGCGGGTCAGCTTGGATCGCGCGCCGTCCAGCAGCAGCTTCTCCACGTACGGCGCGAACCGCGCCCGGGTGTACATCCGCCAGCCCTCGCTGGTCTGGCGCAGGTCGATCCCGCTGTCGCGCTCGGTGAGTTCGTCGGCCATCTGCTGCAGCCGGGAGGCGACCCGGTAGACGGGTTGCCCGGTGGCCGCGCCCAGCGCCTCGGCGGTGACGGGGCTGTCGACCACCAGCAGCAGGGCCTCCAGCACGGAGCCGAGTTCCGCGGCGTCCATGGGCGCCGCCTCGGCGATGTCCGGAATGCCCACGTCGAGATCGACGTCGGCCTCAGATTCGCTCATCATTCGTCCCGCACTTCTAGCAAGGCTTCGCTGGCCGGACGTTCCCCGGTCCATGAAATCTGGAGCACACCAAGCGGCTCCGACTGGTCGAATGCTACCGCCCTGCTCCGGTACAGCTCGAGCAACGCCAGGAAGCGCCCGACCACCTCCATCGGCGCCTCGCAGTCGGCGACCAGCTCGGAGAACGTGGCCCACCGGCCGCTGCCGCGCGCCTCGAGGATCGCCAGCAGCTTCTTGGCCTGCTCGGGCACCGAGACGGCCACCTCGTGCAGGTGCCCGAGGGCCACCGTCGGCACGGGGCGCGGGCTGAACGCGATCGCGGCGATCTGGGCGAACCGGTCGGCGTCGACGCCCAGCATCACCTCCGGCAGCAGTTCGGTGAACCGGTCCTCCAGCGACACTGAGCGCGGGTAGCTGCGCAGCGCGGTGGCCTCCAGCTCGGCGAACATCTCCGCGACGTGCTTGAACGCGCGGTACTGCAGCAGCCGGGCGAACAGCAGGTCGCGCACCTCCAGCAGCGCCAGGTCCTCTTCGTCGTCGATCTGTCCGGCCGGCAGCAGCCGGGCGGCCTTGAGGTCGAGCAGGGTCGCGGCGACCACCAGGAACGCGGTGGTCTCCTCGAGGTCCAGCTGGGAGCCGATCTCACGGGTGTAGGCGATGAAGTCGTCGGTGACCTGATGCAGCGCGACTTCGGTGACGTCGAGGCGGTGGGCGAAGATCAGCTGCAGCAGCAGATCGAACGGACCCTCGAAATTGGTCAGGCGGACTTGAAAACCGTTCTTGGGTGGCGCCTCACCGTTTGCGCTGGCCGTCACGCGCCGAATCGGTCGATGAACTCGCGGGCCAGGGCACGGTAGGCGATGGCGCCCGTCGAGCGCGGGGCCCAGGTCGTGATGGGTTCGCCGGCCACGCTGGTCTCCGGGAACCGGACCGTTCGGGTGATCACGGTGTCGAACACCAGGTCGCCGAACCGTTCCACCACCCGGGCCATCACCTCACGGGAGTTGACCGTGCGCGGGTCGTACCGGGTGAGCAGGATGCCGCTGATCTCCAGCTTCGGATTGAGCCGGTCGCGCACCTTGTCGACGGTGTCGGTGAGCAGCGCCAGGCCACGCAGCGAGAAGAACTCGCATTCGGTGGGGATGACCACGCCGTCCGCGCAGGCCAGCCCGTTCACGGTGAGCAACCCGAGCGACGGCTGGCAGTCGATCAGGACGTAGTCGTAGCGATCCAGCACGGGATGCAGCGCCCGGCCCAGAGTCTGTTCGCGGCCCACCTCGTTGACCAGCTGGATTTCGGCGGCGGACAGGTCGATGTTGCTGGGCACCAGGTCCATGTACTTGACCCGGGTCTGCAGCAGCACGTCGTCGATCGACACCCGCGGCTCGACCAGCACGTTGTGGATGGTCTTCTCCAGCTCGTAGTGCGGGACGCCGAGCCCGGCGGACAGCGCACCCTGCGGATCCATGTCCACCAGCAGCACCCGCCGGCCGTATTCGGCGAGCGCGGCGCCCAGGTTGATGGTCGACGTGGTCTTCCCGACACCACCCTTCTGGTTGCACATCGCGACGACCTTGGCCGGGCCGTGCGAGGTGCGCGGCTGCGGTTCCGGGATCGCCCGCGGCGGCCGCCCGGTCAGACCGAGCTCGACGCCGCTATCCGGCTGCTCGGTCATCATGGCGGGGGTGTTCGGGAGGTGAACATCGACCGAAAGTCTAACGGGTTCGCGGGCGTAAGCCGGGCGACCCGCAGGCAATTCACCAGCCAATTTCGCCGGATTTGCGCTGGTAGCGCGCTTGGCGACGATGATCGTTAACAGCAGTCACACCAGCATCACCGGGGAGGTGGTGGGCGGGTTTCAAACTTGATATCGCGGGCGATATCGCGGCGGCGGTGTGGCAGCGAGATTGCCGCGAGGGTTGCGATTCCGGCGCCGCGACGACCGTGGTGGCAATCTCGGCGCCGCCACCCGACGGCCGTCCGAACTACTGTGTCGTCATGGACCTCAAGCGACGGATTCCCCTGCTGCGATGGTCGGTCTGGCGGATGGCGACGGGCGCGCGCAACATCACCACGACGGGCCAGATCGGCGACGGGCGCGAGGCCGCCGCGGTGGACTACGTCCTGCGCAACGCCAGGGCCGGCGACATCGACGACGTGTTGGCCATCATCGACAAGTTCGCCTACCAGAAGTCGATGCTGATCAACGTCGGCGACGAGAAGGGCCAGATCCTCGACGCGGCGGTGCGGCGCGCCAATCCGGCGGTGGCGCTGGAGCTGGGCACCTACGTGGGATACGGCGCGTTGCGCATCGCGCGGGCGGCCCCGAACGCGAAGGTGTATTCGGTCGAACTCGCCGAGGCCAACGCCGCCAACGCGCGACGGATCTGGGCGCACGCTGGCGTAGCCGACCGCGTGACCTGCGTGGTCGGCACGGTCGGTGACGGCGGGCGCACGCTCGACGCGCTGGCCGACGAGCACGGATTCGCCTCCAATGCCCTCGACTTCGCGTTCCTCGACCACGACAAGGACGCGTACCTGGACGACCTGCACAGCATCATGGCGCGCGGCTGGCTGCGCCCGGGCGCGATCGTGGTCGCCGACAACGTGCGGGTGCCCGGCGCCCCGAAGTACCGCGAGTACATGCGCCGCGAGCAGGGCAAGCAATGGAACACCGTCGAGTACAAGACGCACCTCGAGTACCAGTCGCTGGTGTCCGACCTGGTGCTGGAGTCCGAGTACCTGGGCTGACGGCCGCCGCGCCCTACTGGGCCCGCGGGTGGGCGCCGGCCCACACCTCGCGCAGCGCGTGCACGGTGACCATCGTGTAGATCTGCGTCGTCGTCACCGAGGCGTGTCCCAGCAACTCCTGCACCACCCGCACGTCGGCACCGCCCTCGAGCAGGTGCGTCGCGAACGAGTGCCGCAGCATGTGCGGCGACACCCCCGACGTGATCCCGGCGCGCTCGGCGGCGTCCTGCAGCACCTGCCACGCGCTTTGCCGCGACAACCGCCCGCCGCGCACGTTGAGAAAGATGGCCGGCGTCCCGCGTCCGCGGCGGGCCAGCTCCGGGCGGCCGCGCACCAGATAGGCGTCCAGCGCCTGCACGGCCGGCCGCCCGATGGGCACCAGCCGCTGCTTGCCGCCCTTGCCGCGCAACAGCACCGACCTGGCCCGGGTGTCGATGTCGTCCACGTCGAGTCCGACGGCCTCCGAGATGCGCGCCCCGGTCGAGTACAGCAGCTCCAGCAGCGCCCGGTTGCGCAGCGTGAGCGGGCCGTCGGACGCGCTGTCGCCGCCCGCGCCCTCCAGCAGCGCCAGCACCTGGTCGATGGTCAGGCTCTTGGGGAGCCGGCGGCCCGGCGTCGGCGGGCGCACCGCCCGCGCCACGTCCAGCTCGGCGAGCCCTTCGGCGGCGGCGAACCGGTGCAGGCCGCGCACCGCGATCAAGGCCCGCGCCGCCGACACCGCCGAGAGCGCCGCGGTCCCCGAGTCCGGGTCGCCGCGGCGCAACGCGACCAGGAACTCGCTGACGTCGTCCTCGCCGACCTTGGCCAGGTCGTGAATTCCACGGTCCGACAGGTGCTTGCTGTAGCGGCGCAGGTCGCGGCGATACGAGCTGAGCGTGTTGGCGGCGACACCCCGCTCGATGGTGAGGTGGTCGAGGTAGCCCTGCAGCTGGGTGTCGAGCGTCAACGCCGTTGTCATCGGGCGGCCTTTCGCGCGACGAACGCCGTCGGTTTGTCGGGCCACGGGCTGTCCACCGGCCGTGGCTCGGCGACGCCTTCGGTCACCGCATGGGCGGCCAGAATCCCGGCAATGGCAATGGAATTCACGATCTCGCCACTGAATACCCCGCACACCGCGTCGGCGAGAGAGAACCAGCCCATCGTCATGTCCGCTTCCTCGTGATGCGCCTCGGGCCGGGGCGCCTCCGTCAGCTCGGTCGCCAGGTACACCCGTACCGACTCGTCGCTGAAGCCCGGCGCGGAATTCAGGTCGACCAGCACCTGCCAGGTTCCGGCCTGCAGGCCGACCTCCTCTTGGAGCTCACGGACCGCGGTCTCCTGCGGCGGCTCCCCCACCACATCGAGCAGCCCGGCCGGAAGCTCCCACAACCGCCGGCCGAAGGCGTGGCGGTATTGGTAGACCATCGCGATTTCGTTGTCCTCGTTCAACGCCACGATGGCAACGGCCCCGTAGTGCTCGACTACTTCGCGAATCGCGGTGGCACCGCCGGGCATCCGCACCCGATCACTGCGCAGCGCGAAAATCTTTCCGGTGTACAGCGTTTCGGATGACGCCGTCTCGAAGACGTGCTCAGCCACGGGTCGCGGGTTCGGGTAGCGACTGGCTGACGCCGTCCCGCTGCGGGTTGCCGTTGGAGGTGTGCTCGGGGATCTCCACCGGCAGCAGCTCGCCCGACTGGTAGTCGATGGCCGCCCCGACGAACGCGACGAACAGCGGGTGCGGCCGGGTGGGCCGGCTCTTCAGTTCGGGGTGGGCCTGGGTGCCGACGATGAACGGGTGTACCTCCGGCGGATATTCGACGAACTCCACCAGATGCCCGTCGGGCGAGGTGCCAGAGAACCGCAGGCCGCTCTCGGCGATCTTGTCGCGATAGCTGTTGTTGACCTCGTAGCGGTGCCGGTGGCGCTCGGACACCTGGGTGGTGCCGTAGGCCTGGGCGACGATCGAATCCGTTTGCAACACGGCGGGATACGCGCCCAGCCGCATGGTGCCACCCAGGTCTGCCTGACCGGACACGGCCTCGACCTGGTCGGCCATCGTGGAGATGACGGGATCCGGTGTGTCGGGGTCGAATTCGGCGGAGTTGGCCTGCGTGAGCCCGGCCGAACGCGCCGCCTCGATCACGATGCATTGCAGTCCGAGGCATAGACCCAGCACCGGCAGCCCGCGCGCCCGCGCGTACCGGATGGCGCCGATCTTGCCCTCGATCCCGCGGATGCCGAAGCCGCCCGGGATCAGCACCCCGTGCACGTCGCCCAGCGCCGCCGCCGCGCCCGCCCCGGTCTCGCAGTCGTCGGACGCCACCCACTGCATCTCCACTTTGGCGTGGTGTTTGAAGCCGCCGGCGCGCAACGCCTCGGTGACCGAAAGGTAGGCGTCGGAAAGCTCGACATACTTGCCCACCAAGGCGATTCGCACGGTCTCGTGCGGCTCGTGCACCCTGCGCAGCAGGTCGTCCCACTCGGTCCAGTCGACGTCGCGGAACGGCAGGTTGAGCCGGCGCACCACGAACGCGTCGAGTTCCTCGCGGTGCAGCCGCTTCGGGATGTCGTAGATCGACGGCGCGTCCGGCGTGGAGATGACGCCGTCGATGTCCACGTCACACATCAGTGCGATCTTGTTCTTCAGCGCCTCGGGGACGTCCCGGTCGCAGCGCAGGATCAGCGCGTCCGGCGTGATACCGATGCTGCGCAGCGCAGCCACCGAGTGCTGGGTGGGCTTGGTCTTGAGTTCACCCGAGGGCGCCAGGTACGGCACCAGCGAGACGTGCAGGAAGAAGACGTTCTCGCGCCCCAGGTCGTGGCGGACCTGGCGCGCGGCCTCCAGGAACGGCTGCGACTCGATATCGCCGACCGTGCCGCCGATTTCGGTGATCACCACGTCGGGACGGTTGCCCTGGGCGTCCGGCTGCGCCATCGCCATGATCCGGCGCTTGATCTCATCGGTGATGTGCGGGATCACCTGCACGGTGTCGCCGAGGTATTCTCCGCGCCGCTCCTTGGCGATGACGGTCGAATACACTTGTCCCGTCGTGACATTCGCCGAGCCGGACAGGTCGCGATCCAGGAACCGTTCGTAGTGACCGACATCGAGGTCGGTCTCGGCACCGTCCTCGGTGACGAACACCTCGCCGTGCTGGAACGGGTTCATCGTGCCCGGGTCCACATTGAGGTACGGATCGAGCTTTTGCATCGTCACGTACAACCCGCGGGCCGTCAGCAGCTGACCGAGGCTGCTCGCGGTAAGACCCTTGCCCAGCGAGGATGCGACGCCCCCGCTGACGAAGAGGTGCTTGGTGGCGGATTGCGGGTGCTTTCGCACAGGCGACCTCCGTGAAGACGGGCAGGGCGTCGAATTTTGCTAGCGAATAACTAGTAGGGCCTGCCGACCCACGGAAACCCACCCTAACACCCACGACCGGAGTGTCGCGTCGAACACGCCCGCTACTGGGGCACCGTGATCGACGTCGCGCCGTGACCGGTGCCGTACTGCCCGGCATGACCGCCGTTGATCAGGTCGTGCAGGCCGAGCACCGCGGTGATGCGGCCCGGCGCGGTGTCGACGTTGTCGACGGTGCTGACCGCGGAGTTCATCTGAGCGTCGGCGCGCGTCACGGCGACGGCCGCGCCGCCGGTCGCCGACCCGTCCCGCCCGGCGAGCAGGGTGCCCGACCCGTGCGGCGCCAACGCGGCGGCGAACCGGGCGACGCTCACACCCCGATTACCGGCGTCCTGCGGCAGAGCGCCGCCGGTGACGAGCAGCGCGGCGTTCGCCGCGCCCATGTGCTCGCTCGGCTGATACGTGATGAACCCCGTGTCGCGCAGCGCCGCCAGCACGGTGTCGCGCTGGGCCTCCTCGACGGGGGGGACCGCGGGGTTGGCGTTGATGAGCAGGGCGATGCCCATCAGGTCACCGGCCTGCGAGCCCTGGTCGACGAGCTTGGTGCTCAGCTGCTGGCCGGCCGGCAGGATCGACGAGTTCACCACGGTCTGCAGCTTCTCCGCGGAATTGGCCTCGACGAATTCACTCGTCAACGACACGGTTCCGGTCACCGCGCCGCCGGCCTGGCCGATGAACTTCGACACCGCGGCCACGTCGTCGTCCTTGGCGTCCGGGGTGCGAAACAGCACCACCGACTTGCCGCCGAGCGTGTCATGCACGATCCGGCCAACCAGTTGTGTGTCGAAGTTATTTGCGGCACTGAGCTTTTCGTTCAGCACGTTCTTCTGGTCGTTGAGCCCGTTGATCTGGGTGTGCAGGTCCCGCTTCTCGTCACGCAGGCTGGACAGCAGGGTGTCGGACAGGAAGCCGGAACCGAGCACGACTCCCACGGCCAGCGCCAGGAAGACGGCGGCCAGCGATAACGCGTGTTGGCGAAGCGAGATCATCTTCGACCCTAGGACACCAGGTGGGCGACCCAGAGGGAAAAGTGGTTCCAGTACTCGGTGATCCAGTGCAGCACCACGCCATCGGTGCGTGACACCCACAGCGCGACGATGACGGCGATCAGCATCGTCAGCGCCAGCAGGGCGATGGCCCCCGCCGAGATGTGGTTGCGGTACAGGGTGGCCACGGCCTTGGCGTCCACCACCTTCTCCCCCACCCGAAGCCTGGTCAAGAACGTCGAGGGGTTGCTGTGCGCGCGGGTCCGGTCGAAGAACGTCTCGATGTTGGCGGTGTGGCCCGCGGTCACCAGCAACGCGGCGCCGTGATGATCGGCCAGCAGCAGGGCCAGGTCGATCGCCGAGCCCGCGGCCGGGAACGTCATGGCCCCGACGCCGAGGTCCTGGATGCGTTCCAAACCGGGTGCGTGGCCGTCGGCGTCGGCGGGCAGCACGACCTGGGCGCCGCACTTGAGGGCGTCGGCACTGATCTGGTCGGGATCGCCGACGATGATCTGGGGCCGATACCCGGCCTTGCGCAACACATCCGCGCCGGTGTCGACGCCGATCAGCACCGGTTGGTACTCCTTGATGAACGGCTTGAGCGACTTCAGGTCCTCTTCGGCGCTCGGCTCGTCGGCGACAATGACCACGTGCCGGCGGCGCAGGTCGACGTCGATGTCGGGGATGCCGATGCCGTCGATCAACAACGGGCTCTCGCTCTTGATGAACTCAATCGTGTTGCCCGCGAAGGCCTCCAGGTGGGCGGACAGCCCGCTCTTGGCTTCCCGCATCAAGTCGGCGATGTCGTGGTCGGTGCGCTCGGTGCCGCGGACCAGCCTGCGGTCGCCGGAGTACACCCCGCCTTCGTAGAGCCGGATCTTGGCGCCGTCCTTGACCTTCTTGAAGATGTCGGGCCCGGTCTCGTCGATCAGGGTGACCCCGTTGTTGACCAGCACCTCCGGCCCCATGTTGGGATAGCGGCCCGACACCGAGGGCGAAGCGTTGACGACAGCGGCGATGTCGGCCTCCACCAGGGCGTCCGCCGTGATGCGGTCCAGATCCAGGACGTCGAGCACCACGATGTCGCCGGGGCACACCCTGCGCAGCAGACGGTCGATGTTCCGGTCCACCCGCGCGGTGCCGACGAGGCCCGGCCGGGCGGTGTTACGGGTAAGCAGCCCTGACATCTTCATGGGGGCGATTCTGTCGGGGATGCCCGGATGAGGCGTGGAGGCGCGCCGTAACATCAGCCTCAGAAGTTATCTAGAGTCCCATTAGTCACAAGCTGATGCCGAGATGGTCTCGAATGTCGACTTGTTGTGCGAAATGAGCCGTTCTGCCCACGACAAGTCGACGCTCGGCCCGGGCGCTTCGAATCAGATCTCGTCGCGCTGGGCCGCGTCGAGCAGTTCGCGGGCATGGGCGCGACCGCTGTCGGACTCGCCCAGGCCGGCCATCATGCGCGCCAATTCGGCGACCCGCTCGTCGTCGATGACCCGGCGCACCACGCTGGTCCCCTTCGGGCCGGCGCCGTGCACCACCAGATGCACATCGGCGTACGCCGCGACCTGCGGCAGGTGCGTGACCACGATGACCTGATGCGTGCGCGCCAACCGCGCCAGCCGCCGCCCGATCTGCACCGCGGCCCGGCCACCGACGCCGGCGTCGACCTCGTCGAACACCATGGTGGTGCCCGCTGCCGAGGCCGCCAGCACCACCTCCAGCGCCAGCATCACCCGGGACAGCTCGCCGCCGGAGGCGCTCTTGGCCAGCGGCAGCTGGTCCATCCCGCGGTGCGCGGCGAAACCGAATTCGACCTGGTCGACGCCGTCCGCGCCGGCCCGGGCCAACTCGCCGGTCGGCAGCGCGAGCGCCGCCGGATCCTCTTTGTCGGTGACCACGTCGTCGCGCACGTCGATGCTGAACTGCGCGTCGGCCATCGCCAGCCCGGACAGCTCGGCGGTGACCTCCTTGGCCAGTCGCTTGGCCGCCTTGCGCCGGATACCGCTGAGATCGACTGCGGCCTGGGCCAATTCACGCGCGAGCTCGTCGACCCGGGCGGCCAGCGCCGTCAGCCCCTCCTCGGAGACGTCGAGTTGGGCCAGCCGTTGCCTTGATTCCTGGGCCCACTGGAGCACCCCGTCGACGTCCGCGGCGTACTTGCGGGTCAGCGTGCGCAGTTCCGCTTGCCGGGTCAGCTTGGCCTCCAGCGCGCTGGCGTCGACCGGCAGCTCGTCCAGAAAGCCGCTCAGTTCGCCGGCCGCGTCGGCGACCACCGTCAGCGCCTCGCCGACCTGCCCGGCCAGCGCCCGCAGCTTTGCGTCGTCGGTGGACTCCAGGGCGGCCTTCGCGCGCCCCAGGCCGTCGGCGGCGCTGTGCCCGGACGCCTCCGCGTCGTCGGGCGCCCCGGAGAGCGCGGCGTGCGCGGTGATCGCCGCCTCCCGCAGGGTGTCCAGTTCGGAGAGCCGCACGATGTCGGCGACCAGCGCGTCGTCCTCGCCCGGTTGCGGGTCGACGGCGTCAATCTCGTTGAGCGCGAAGGTGAGCCGGTCGGACTCCAGCGCGAGTTCGCGCATGCGGTTGCGGCGGTCGGCGAGGTCGTTCCGCGCGGTGAGCCAGGCGTCGCGCAATTTGCGGTAGCGCTCGAGCGCGGGGGCGGCCTTCGCGAACCGGTCCAGGGCGCCGCGCTGCTCCTCGGGCCGCATCAGGCGCAGCTGGTCGTTCTGCCCGTGCAGGGTGAGCAGCTCGGTGGTGAAGTCGCCCAGCGACTTGGCGGGCACGCTGCGGCCGCCGAGATAGGCCCGCGACGGCCCGTCGCGGCTGACCGAGCGCAGCGCGATCACGCTGCCGTCCTCGTCGCGCTCCGCGCCCGACGCGTCCAGCATCTCGTCCAGCTGCGCCACCACGGCATCCTCGAGATCCATTGTGGTGAAGCGGCCTTCGACCACCGCGCGGTCGGCGCCCGACCGCACCCGGGTGGCGTCGGCGCGGGCACCGCCGAGCAGGTGCAGCCCGGTCACCACCATGGTCTTGCCGGTGCCCGTTTCGCCGGTCAGCACCGTCAGGCCACGGTCGAACTCGCCGACCGCCGCGCTGATCGCGCCCAGCGACTCGATGCGTATTTCGGTGAGCACCCGCTGTTTACTTCCCGCGCCAACCCGTCACCGGCAACCGGAATTTGCGCACCAGCCGGTCGGTGAACGGGGCGCTGTCCAGCCGTGCCCATTTCACCGGCGTGTCGCAGCGTCTCACCTCGATGCGGCTGCCCGCCGGGATCAGCATCTCCCGGCGGCCGTCGCAGAACACCAGGGCGTCGTGCCCGTCCGCCTCGATCTCGATGGCGATGGTGGCGTTGGGACTGGTGACCATCGGCCGGCCGAACAGCGCGTGAGCGTTGTTGGGTACCACCAGGATTGCCTCCAGGTCCGGCCATAGCACCGGGCCGCCCGCGGAGAAGGCGTAGGCGGTGGACCCGGTGGGCGTCGACACCAGCACCCCGTCGCACCCGAACGCCGACACCGGCCGCCCGTCGATCTCGACGACCACTCCCAGCACGCCCAGTCGCGGGCCCTTCTCCAGGCTGACCTCGTTGAGCGCCCAGCCGTGTTCGATCTCGCGACCGCCCGAGCGCACGAGCACGTCCAGCGTCAGGCGGTCCTCCACCCGGTAGTCCTTGGCGACGACGTGGTCCAGCACCCTGTCGATGTGCTCGGCCTCGGCCTCGGCCAGAAAGCCGATGCGGCCGAGGTTGACGCCCAGCACCGGGATCCCGGCGTTGCGGGCCAGTTCGGCCGCGCGCAGGAACGTGCCGTCGCCGCCGAGCACCAGCACCAGCTCGCAGCCGTCGGCGGCGTGCGGATCCGCGTCGACCACCTGGATCTCGACGCCCATCGCGCGGATGTCGTCGGGGGCCACCTGCAGCGAGCCGCGGTCGACCGCCTCGGCGGACAAGACGCGAAGAGCAATGTCGTTGTCGCTCAGCACTTTCTGCACCCGCGCTGCGGTCTCGGTGGCTTCCTCGCGGCCGGTGTGGACAACCATCAGCACCGTGCGCTGCTCGGTCATTGCGGCCCCTCGTCTACCGCGCGCCGCACCGCTGCCACCAACTCGTCATCCGCCAATCCCCGATCGGCCTGGGCGCGCAGCCACAGGAAGTATTCGACGTTGCCCGACGGGCCGGGCAGCGGGCTCGCGGTGACGCCGACGGTGTGCCAGCCCAGCTCGCCGGCACGCCGCGCCACGCCCACGACGGCGTCGGCGCGCAGGTTGGCGTCGTGCACCACTCCGCCGGCGCCGACCTGGCCCCGGCCAACCTCGAACTGCGGCTTCACCATGGGAACGATATCCGCAGTGGCCGAAGCACATCCAGCCAGCGCGGGCAACACGGTGGCGAGCGAAATGAACGACAGGTCGGCCACGACCACGTCGACCGGCCCGCCGATCGCCTCCGGGGACAGGTCACGGGCGTTCGTCCGCTCGACGACGACGACCCGCGGGTCGCACCGCAGCGACCACGCCAGCTGGCCGTAGCCGACGTCCACGGCGACCACTTCCGCGGCACCCCGGTCCAGCAGGACCTCGGTGAACCCGCCCGTCGACGCCCCGGCGTCCAGGCAGCGGCGGCCGGTCACGTCGATCCCGAAGGCGTCCAGCGCGCCGATCAGCTTGTGCGCGCCGCGGGATACCCAGCCCCGTTCGCCGTCGTCGGTGACGGTCAGGGCCGCGGTGAGGGCGACGGCGGTGCCCGGCTTACGGGCCGGCAGCCCGTCGATGCAGACCCGGCCGGCGCCGATCAACTCCGCGGCCTGTTGCCGCGATCGCGCAAGGCCACGCCGAACCAGTTCGGCGTCGACGCGGGCGCGGCGAGACATGCGCGCACTCAGCCCTTCTCCGCCGACTCCAGCGCGGCCAGCAGCACGTCGTGCGCCTCGGACAGGCGGCGCGCTATGTCTTCGAGCTCGGTGAGCGACGGATCGTTGCCGGGGTTTTCCGGCCCCCCGGGCTCGGGCAGCCGGGCGAGCAGGGCGTCGATCTCCGCGCGAATCTGTTCAGGGTCGATAGTCATTGCGCTCCTACGCTAGTCCAGAGACCAGCGCTGCAGCGCCTCGCGGGCGCGCGCGTCGCCCGCCTCGACGCCGATCGGCCGCCCGTCCGACGGGGCTGCCCATACCGCGGCGGCGACCGCGCGCACGACCGCCAGGTCGTCGCCGTCGTCGGCCCCGTCGCCGCTGACGGTCACCGCCCGTTCGCCGACGTCGACGCGCCAGCCCGGCTGGGGCCCGACCGCCAGCCGCGCGCCGTCCTGATGCAACGCCCGCAGGTCGTGGCCGATGTAGGTGGGCCGGTGGGCGGGTTTGGCGTATACGGCGTCGCGCGCGGAGCTGACCCCGGTGAGGACCATCAGGCTGGGCAGCTTGGCCGCGTTGGCGCCCTCGATGTCGGTGTCCAACCGGTCGCCGACCACCAACGGCGCGCGGAAGTCGCCCCTGGCCGCCGCGTCGGTGAGCAATCCGGGCGCGGGCTTGCCCGCGACTTGGGGTTCGGCACCGGTGGCCGCCCGCAGCGCGGCGACCATGGATCCGTTGCCGGGTAGCAGGCCACGTTCGGTGGGCAGCGTGGGGTCGACATTGGCGGCGACCCACAGCGCTCCGGACCGGATGGCCAGCGCGGCCTCGGCCAGGTCCGGCCAGCCGATGGTCATCGACAGTCCCTGCACGACCGCGACGGGCTCGTCGTCGAACCGGCGCACCGGGCGCAGGCCGACGGCCGCGACCTCGTCGGCCAGGGCGTCGGTGCCCACGATGAGCACCGGCGCACCGGCCGGCAGCTGCTCGGCCAGCAGCCGGGCCGCGCTCTGGGCGCTGGTGGCGACGTCGTCGGCGGTGGCGGTGAAGCCGAGGTCGGTCAGGTGCGCGGCGACCTCGGCGGCGCTGCGCGAGGCGTTGTTGGTGACGAAGAACGCGCGGCTTGGCACCTCGGCCAGCGCCTGCACCGCGCCTTCGGTGGGCCGGCGGCCGCGGAACAACGTCCCATCCAGGTCCAGCAGCAGGCAATCGTATTGGCGCGCAACGCTTGTCATCTCAGCCCAGCTCGCTGACCCGGTCTTCGGCGTCGGTGACGCCTTCGACATCGGCGGCCGCCGAGCGCAGGAACCATTGCAGCGCTTCGTCGTTGCGGCCCAGCGCCAGCAGCGTGTCGGCGTAGGCGTAGAACAGCCGCGCCGCCGTCGAGCCCGTGCGGGTGGGGTCCAGTTGCGGCGTGGACAGCACGGTCAGCGCCTGCTCCAGCTGGCCGAGGTCCGCGCGGGCGCCCGCGGCGACGATGCGCAACTCGTCGGCGTCGTCGCCTTCCAGCCGGGCCGCCTCCGGCCCGCGGGCGAGTTCGATCGCCCGTTCCGGGCGGCCAAGTCCGCGTTCGCAATCCGCGATCAGCGCGAGCAGGTTGGACTTGCTGCCCATCCTGCGGGCGGCGCGCAATTCGGCCAGCGCCTGCGCCCAGTCGCCGCAGTGATAAGCGGCGATCCCGACGGCCTCGCGAATCGCGGCGATCCTGCTGGAGCGGGCGCGGGCGGCGCGGGCGTGGCTCAGCGCCGCCTCAGGGTCTTCGTCGAGGAGCTCGCCGGCGGCAACCAGGTGGCGTGCCACCGCGTCGGCCGTGGCGCGGTCCAGGGTGCTCAGTTCACCGCGGATCTCGGGCGCCAGCTGCCGGGCGTCCACGCCGGGCGGTATCGGCGGCCCGGGCTCGGGCGTGCGAGGGCCGTCCGGCTTCTGCGGCTGGGCCGGGCGCGCGCGGCCCGGGCCCGACCACGCGCCGGATGGGCGCGGGCGCCCTTCGCCCCGCTGCCGCTGCCTGTCGTCGACCACGCAGCCGAGGATACGGGGGCGCCGACCGCTAGTACGCCGTGAGCCGGTTCTGCAGCAACGGCGCTATCACCGCCGGGCAGTAGTTGGCGACGGCAACGATGGTGAACAGGCCGGCCGACTCGTAGCCCAGGCCGCTGCGGCTGGCCATCTGATCGGCGACCGAGTCGAAGGACTGACCCGGCATGACCAGCATCGGGCACACCGACTGACCCAGCGCGAGGGCGCTCTCCGGGTGCGGGTAGGTGATACCGGCGTTGGACAGGGCCATCAGAAACGCGTTCCCCCGCATGTCGGCACGGACGGGCGCGGCCAAGGGCGCGGCGATCCCGGCCACGCAGGCACCCACCCCCAGGACACGCAGCAGGACCCGTTCCACACGCCTGAGGGACATCACCGTGACCACCCTGGCCAATGCGGGTCACAGCCGCAACACGGTGCGGTAAAGATTTGCGCACCAACGCGTTTTGCGGGTGCGTTCCTAAACCTTTTCGATCCCCGCGATGGTTGACCACGCTGTCGGATTGACACGGCCGCCGTGGCGGCGGGCGAGGGACGCGGCGGTCCGCGGGTCGGCGGGCAGAAACGCTTCCAGACGCAGCTCCGACACGCTGACGTCGAGGGCCGTGACGAAGGTCGCGATCGTCGCGACCAGCCGCACGTCACCGTCGGGGCAGCGCAGGTGCAGCGGCACCGCGAAGCCCAGCGATTCGACCGGCCGCCCGCCCGGCGCCGGCAGGCCGTAACCCTCGAGTTCCTCCGTCAGCGCATCGATGCGCGGGTGCGGGCCGCGTTCGCGCAAGCCGTGCAGAATGTGGCGCCGCCAGTCGTCGAGATTCACGATGCGCGGCGCCATACCCTCCGGGTGCAACGCGACACGCAGCACGTTGACCGGTGGCTCCAGCAGCGACCCGGCCACCCCGTCGGTCAGCACCCCCAAAGCAGCGTTGGCGGCAACCAGCTCGCCGAAGCCGTCCATCACCAACGCCGGATACGGCAGGTGGCCGTCGAGAACATGTTGCAGCGCCTCACGCACGGGCCGCAGGAGCGGCGCGTCCGGGCGTGACTCCGGGTACGCCGGAGCGAAGCCCGCCGCCGACAGCAGCGCGTTGCGTTGCCGCAGCGTCAGCTTTAGTGAGTCGGCCAGTCGGCTGACGATGTCGCGCCCGGGCGCCGATCGGCCCTGCTCCAGAAAGCTCAGGTGCCGCTGGGTGGTGCCGGCGTCGTTCGCCAGGTCGACCTGGCTGAGCCGGCGCCGATTGCGCCATTCGCGGAGCACCGTGCCGAAGTCCGCCGGCGTCGCAGTGGACATGCACACAGTCAACCCGCGAACGATTCTGGGCGCTATTCCTTGCAGGGAATTGCCGCCCATCCCTACGGGCGACACGATCGCGGTATGAATCAGCCACTCCAGTTCGGTGTCATGCCACCCCTGGCCGCCGAGCCCTGGGCAGGTGCCGACCTGCGCCGACTCCTCGACTTCGCCCGCGCAATCGAGGATCTGGGGTTCGACTCGGTGTGGGCAAACGACTCGTTGGTGCGGCCCCGCATCGAAGCGCTGACGTTTCTGTCGGCCACGGCCGCGGTCACCGATCGCATAACCCTGGGCACCGCGGCCTTGCAGCCAGCGCTCCGGCGGCCCGTGCAGACCGCGCAGGTGCTCGCCTCTATCGACCGGTTGTCGGGCGGACGGTTGACCGTGGCGGTCGGCGCTGGCTTTCCGGGGTTGTCAGAGGTCGAATACGCCGCCTCGGAGGTGCCGTGGAGTCGACGGTTCGCACGCCTCGATGACACGGTCGCGCTGTGGCGTCAGCTCTGGAACACCAAGGAGCCCAGCTCGTTTCACGGTGCCGTGCTGCACCTCGAAGAAATCCCGGCCGGCATCACGCCGTTCGATGGGTCCGGCCCGCCCGTGTGGCTGGCCGGCGACACATCGGGCGCCCGGGCCCGTGCCGGCAGGATGTACGACGGGTGGCTCCCCTATCCGCCGGTGTCCGAGAGCTATCGGTCAGGTCTGGGCGAGGTGCGCGCCGCCGCCGAAGACACCGGCCGCGGGGCCGACGCCGTCACGCCCGCGCTGTTTGTCACCGTCCTGGTGACGGAGGATGCCGATGGTGGTCGGGCCGCGCTGGACCACTTCGCCACCAGCACATATGGATTCGGCATCGACATCGTCGAGCAGATCCAGACCTTCGCCGCGGGTACACCCGACGCCGTCATCGCTCGGCTGGCGAGCTTCATCGACGCCGGGGCTCGGCACATCGTCTGCCGCCCGGGTGTCCCCGGTCCTGACGGGTTCGTCGAGCAGCTGCAGCAGCTGCGGTTCGTGAAGGAGGCGCTCCGATGACCGCGACACCGGCACGCCTGGACCACCATTCACGCCCGGGTGAAAGCTGACTGGATGAACACTTCGGATCGAACTGTCGACATACCGCAGCTCCCGTTCGCTGACACCCTTCAGATCGGCATTGGCAAGGTGACCGCCGAGGAAGTCACCGCCACGATGGCCTGGGCCGAGCATTTGTGTACCGCGGGTGGCATTCTGCACGGCGGGGCGCTCATGGCCTTCGCCGACACAGTGGGCGCCCTGTGCGCGGTCGCCAATCTGCCGCGAGGCGCGGGCACCTCCACCATCGAATCCAAGACCAACTTCTTCCGCGCGGTACGCGGCGGCATCGTGCACGCGACATGCAACCCGCTGCACGTCGGCCGCAGCACCATCGTCGTCCAGACCGATTTGAGCGACGATCGCGGCAAACGAGTCGCTCAAGTCACCCAGACCCAGGCCGTGTTGGGCAATCAAGAGGCTTGACCGCGGAAGTCACCGTGACCACCCTGGCCAACCCATCACGTCGAGGGCACGACACGGTCGCCGTTGCGGCGTCAGGCCTTTTCGATCCCTGCGACGGTGCGCTTTCCGCGGCGCAACACCAGCCACCGGCCGTACAGGAAATCCGAGGGCTGCGGAGCCCATTCCTCGCTGTCGATGCGGACGTTGTTGACCGATACGCCGCCCTCGCCCAGGGTGCGGCGCGCGGCTTTGCGGCTCTCGGACAGGCCGCTGGCCACCAACAGGTCGACGATCCCGTCCGGGCCGCCGGGTTTGAGCTCGGCGACCGACGCCTCGCGCAGCGCCGCCGCCAGCGTCGCCTCGTCCAGCCGGTCCAGTTCACCCTGCCCGAACAGCGCCCGGCTGGCGTGCTCGACCGCCTCGGTGGCCGCCTCGCCGTGGACCAGGACGGTCAGTTCGCGGGCCAGCCGTCGCTGCGCGGCCCGCTGCTGCGGGCGCTCGGCCGTCGCCTGTTCCAGCTCGGCCAACTCTTCGGCCGACAGGAAGGTGAACCACCGCAGGTAGCGGATCACGTCGGCGTCGGCGGTGTTGAAGAAGTACTGGTACCAGGCGTACGGGGTGGTCATCGCCGGGTCGAGCCACAGGCTGCCGCCGCCGGTCGACTTGCCGAACTTGGTGCCGTCGGACGCCGTCACCAGCGGCACGGTGAGCGCGTGCACCGTCGCGCCCAGCTTCTGGCGCACCAGCCGGACCCCGGCGATGATGTTGCCCCACTGGTCGGAGCCGCCGATCTGCAGCGCGCAGTCGTAGCGGCGATGCAGTTCGACGTAGTCGTTGGCCTGCAGCAGCATGTAGCTGAACTCCGTGTAGGAGATGCCATCGCCCTCCAGCCGCCGCCGGATCGTGTCGCGGTCCAGCATGACGTTGACCGAGAAGTGCTTGCCCAGGTCGCGCAGGAACTCGATGGCCGACAACGGGGCCGTCCAGTCCAGGTTGTTGACGACGACGGCCCCCGTCGGCGACGTGTCGAAGTCGACGAAACGCTCCAGCTGGCCCCGGATGCGCTCGGTCCATTCGGCGACGGTGTCCGCCTCGTTGAGGGTGCGCTCCCCGACGTCGCGCGGGTCACCGATCATGCCGGTGGCCCCGCCGGCCAGCACGATCGGGCGGTGGCCGGCGCGCTGAAACCGGCGCAGCGCCAGCAACGGCACCAGGTGCCCCGCATGCAGGCTGGCCGCCGTGGGGTCGAAGCCGGCGTACACCGTCATCGGCCCGCGCTGCGCCTCGGCCGCCAGCGCGTCGAGGTCGGTGGACTGCGCGATCAGCCCGCGCCAGCCCAGCTCGTCAAGGATCCCGGAAGACATCGCCGCCGACTTTAGTCGGTCCCGCGGCCACGATTCGCCCACGCGCACCGGGATGAGGCAAGCTAACCGAGCGGCGCACCGCCGCGTCACCGCCTGCCCGCTGAGCGCACCGACGACGTGGAGCGTGATGGACAACCGATACTGGCCGCTGGTCGTCGTGGTGGTGATGCTGGCCCTCGGGCTGACGCTCACGGTCGCCGACTTCAAACGGGCCGCCACGATGCGCAAACCGCTCGCGGTGGCGCTCATCTGCCAGTCGCTGCTGCTGCCGGCCCTGTGCCTGGCGATCGCCGAGGCCTTCCACCTCGAGCCCCATCTGGCCGTGGGTCTCATGCTGATGGCCGCGACCCCCGGCGGGACGATGTCGAGCATCCTGAGCCACCTGTTCAACGGCGACCTGGCGCTCAACCTCACGCTGACCGCGATCAACGCCGTGCTGTCGATCGTCGCGCTGCCCGCGATTCTGGCGGTGTCGATGACCTGGTTCCTCGGCGAAGGCCGGTTCCTCCCGCTCCAGGTGGACAAGTTCTTCACGGTGTTCGGCCTGGTGCTCGTCCCGATCGCGATCGGGGTCGCCTTCCGTCACCGCTTCCCCGAACTCGCCCAACGGCTGCAGCGGCCGGTCCGCATCATCGCGCTGGCGTTGCTGGTCGTCGCCGTGCTCGGCGCGGTCGCCGGGGGGCGGACGACGTTGTGGCATCACTTCGGCGCGCTGAGCGGGGCCGTCGTGACCTTCTGCGCCGTGAGCCTGACGGTCGGCTACCTGGCGCCGCGCTTCATGCGGCTGGCTCCCCGCCAGGCCGTGGCGGTCAGCCTGGAGGTCGGGATGCACAACGCCGTCGTGGCGATGGGCATCGCGTTGAGCCCACAGTTGCTGAACAGCACCGAAATGGCCATGCCGGCCGCGTTGTACAGCGCCGTCGCGCCCCTGCTGGCCGTGACGTTCGTGTTCCTCGCGCGGCGGGCGGACCCCGCCTTCCGCACGGCTGTCCGCGTCGCGGTCTAGTCGCTGGTCCCGGGGGCGGGTGCCCGCGGGCTGCGCCGGTACGCCGAGACTTCCGGCCGGCCCGCGAGCCAGAATCGCCACGGTCGGTCGGCGGCTTGGCTGACCCCGACGCGCGGACCCGACGCGGCGGTCAGCGGCTCGTTGAGTTCGAGGGTCACCAGGCTGGCCGGGCTGAACAGGTCTATGCCGTTGTCGTCCATGGTGATTCCCAGGGCCGAACACAGGTTCCCCGGCCCCCGCGCGAGCGCGGCCCCGCGCACCAGCTCGCCGCGCCGGGCGCGCGCGGTCTCGGTGCCCTCCTCGAGGGCCGCGGCGCGCAGCAACACCGCCGCGGCCGTGCCGTCCGGCCCGCAGGAGACGTTGGCGCACACGTGGATCCCGTGGCTGCGGTAGGTGTAGAGCCGCCCGGGCGGACCGAACATCACCGCGTTGCGTCCGCTGATGCCGCGATAGGAGTGCGCCGCGGCGTCCGGCCAGGGACCGTCGGGAACGCCGCCGTAGGCCTCCACTTCGACGATGACGGCGCTGACGCCCCGCCCGGTGAGGGTGGCGCCGAGTAGCCGTTGGGCAGCAGCGACGGGGTCGACGAGCAGCTGACGTGCGGCCACCCACCGAACCTACCGACCGCGCCGCCATGGCAGTATCCCGGTGTCCCGGGACCTGCGAAGGAGCACACGTCATGCATCCGATCGACCCCGCCGCCACCGCCTGGCTGCTGGCCAGCACCGCGCTGGTGCTGCTGATGACTCCCGGTCTGGCCGTCTTCTACGGCGGCATGGTCCGCACCACCGGGGTGCTCAACATGATCATGATGAGCTTCATCTCCATCCCGCTGGTCACGGTGGCGTGGCTGCTGGTCGGCTACACCATCGCGTTCTCCGAGGACGGGGCGAGCGGATTCCTCGGCAACCTCAGGCACATCGGGATGCTGGGCATCACCCCGGACACCGCGCACGGGGCGGTTCCCGAGCTGCTGTACGCCACGTTCCAGGTCACGTTCGCGATCATCACGGCCGCCCTGGTCAGCGGGGCGATCGCCGACCGCGCGAAGTTCGCCGCGTGGATGGTGTTCGTCCCGGTGTGGACGGTGGTCGTGTATTCGGTTGTCGCGCACTGGGTGTGGGGGCCCGGCGGCTGGCTGGCCAAGCTGGGCGTGCTCGACTACGCGGGCGGCCTGGTCGTCGAGATCGTGTCCGGTTCCTCGGCCCTGGCCCTGGCGCTGGTGCTCGGGCCCCGCATCGGCTTCAAGAAGGACGCCATGCGGCCGCACAACCTGCCGCTGGTGTTGCTCGGCGTCGGGCTGCTGTGGTTCGGCTGGTTCGGGTTCAACGCCGGCTCGGCCCTGGCGGCCAACGGCACCGCCGCGGCCATCTTCCTGAACACGCTCGTCGCCGGCTGCCTGGGCATGCTGGGCTGGCTGTCGGTGGAACAGATCCGCGACGGCCGGCCCACGACGTTCGGTGCGGCCTCCGGCGTGGTGGCCGGGCTGGTCGCGATCACGCCGTCGTGCGGGACCGTCAACACGCTGGGTGCGGCGGTGGTCGGGCTGGCGGCGGGCGTCGTGTGCTCGTTCGCGGTCAGCGCGAAATTCCGCCTCAACTATGACGATTCGCTCGACGTGGTCGGCGTGCACTTCGTCGGCGGCGTCGTCGGGGTGTCGTTGATCGGGCTGCTCGCCACGGCGGTCATGACGTCGGGCCCGCGGGGCCTGTTCTACGGGGGCGGCTTTTCCCAGCTGGGCAAGCAGGCGCTCGCGATCGTCGTCGTCGCGCTCTATGCGTTCACGGTGTCGTTCGTGCTCGCGAAGGTGATCGACCGGGTGATGGGATTCCGGCTCAGTCCGGAGGACGAGACCACCGGCGTGGACCTCACACAGCACGCCGAGACCGCCTACGCCGAGGGCGTCCACGGCCACCTGCCGCTGCGGCGCCCCGGTTCCGAAGGTCGCTCCCCGTAACCCCTTGACAGGCCCTCGGTAGAGGACGAATATTCATCACATGATGACTTCATCACGTGATGAATTAATCAGCGAACCGGCCGTCCGCATCGATCACCTGCGGGTGATCCGCGGTAAGCGCCCCGCCCTGCACGACTTCTCGGTCCAGATCGCGCGCGGCAGCGTCACCGGCCTGCTCGGCCCGTCCGGCTGCGGCAAGACCACCCTGATGCGGTCTATCGTCGGCACCCAGATCGTCACCTCGGGAACCGTCACCGTGCTCGGCCACCCGGCCGGGTCGGCGTCGCTGCACCGCCGGGTCGGGTACCTGCCGCAGGATCCGACCATCTACAACGACCTGCGCGTGGTCGACAACGTCCGGTATTTCGCCGCGCTGTACGGTTTCGACCGCCAGGCCGCCGACGCGGCGATCGAGCGGGTGGGGCTGGCCGATCACCGAACCGCCTTCTGCGCCAACCTTTCCGGCGGTCAGCGCACCCGGGTTTCGCTGGCGTGCGCGCTGGTCTGCCGGCCGGCGCTGCTCGTGCTCGACGAGCCGACGGTGGGCCTGGACCCCGTGCTGCGCGCGGATCTCTGGGAGCAGTTCGCCGACCTCGCCCGCGGCGGAACCACGCTGCTGGTGTCCAGCCACGTCATGGACGAGGCCGACCACTGCGGTGACCTGCTGCTGATGCGGGACGGTCACCTGCTCGCGCACACCACTCCGGACCGACTACGAGAGGACACCGGATGCACGTCACTGGAGGACGCGTTTCTGTCCATCATCAAGCGCAACATCATGCGCCAGGCCGGTTAGGGCTCAAGGGATATACCGCCACCACGACAAGGATCCTGCGCCAGCTGGCGGCCGACCACCGCAGCGTCGCGATGATCCTGTTCGTGCCGGTCCTGGTGATCACGCTGATGTATTACATGCTGCAGAACGAGCCGCACCGGCCGGGCACGCCGACGCCCTTCAACAACGCCTGCCTGATCCTGCTGGGCCTGTTCCCGCTGTTCGTGATGTTCATCATCACGGCGATCACCATGCAGCGCGAACGGGCCTCCGGCACGCTGGAGCGCATCCTGACCACTCCCCTGCGCCGGTTCGATCTGCTGATGGCCTACGGCACCGCCTTCTCGACGGCCGCCGCAGCACAGGCCGTCCTGGCGTGCATCGTGTCGTTCTGGCTGCTCGGCTTCGACACCGCCGGCAGCCCCGCGTGGGTGTTCGTGATCGCGATCGTCAACGCCGTCCTCGGCGTGGGCCTCGGCCTGCTGTGTAGTGCCTTCGCGCGCACCGAGTTTCAGGCGGTACAGTTCATCCCGCTGGTGATGGTGCCGCAGTTGTTGCTCGCCGGCATCATCGTGCCGCGGGCGTTGATGGCGCACTGGCTGCAGTGGGTCAGCGACGTGATGCCGGCCAGCTACGCGCTGGAGGCACTCCAACAGGTGGGGGTGCACCCGCAGCTGACCTACGTCGCGGTGCGCGACATCGTCGTCGTGCTGGGTTTCGCGCTCGCGTCGCTGTGCCTGGCGGCCGCGACGCTGCGGCGACGGACCCCGTAGTGGCGATCTAGTGGCGATCGCAAGCGCGGCGGAGCCCGCCAATGAGGGCCGCAGGCGGCCCGGGCGGCCGGCCGGCAGCTCCGACACCCGCAACCGCATCCTGGCCAGCGCCCGAGAATTGTTCGCCACCAATGGAATCGGCAATACCTCGATCCGCGCGGTGGCGGCGGCCGCGGGCGTCGACTCGGCGCTGGTGCATCACTACTTCGGCACCAAGGAGAAGCTGTTCGCCGCGGCCGTCCACATCCCGATCGACCCGATGGACATCATCGGCCCGCTGCGCGACGTGCCGATCGAGGAAGTCGGTTACCGGCTGCCGTCGATGTTGTTGCCGCTGTGGGATTCCGACCTGGGCACGGGGTTCATCGCCACGCTGCGGTCCATCCTGGCCGGCTCAGAGGTCAACCTGTTCCGCACGTTCATCGAGGACGTGATCGCGGTGGAAGTCGGCCCGCGCGTTGACAATCCGTCCGGCAGCGGGGTCATCCGCGTCCAGTTCGTCGCGTCCCAGCTGGTCGGCGTCGTGATGGCGCGCTACATCCTGCAGCTGGAGCCGTTCGCGTCGCTGCCGGCCCAGCAGGTCGCGCAGACCATCGCGCCCAACCTGCAGCGCTACCTCACCGGGGATCTGCCGGACGGGCTCGTGCCATGAGCCGGGCGTGCTCGTCGTCGTCGACGTCGCGGGCCTCGTCGACCAGCAGCACCGGGATGCCGTCCTCGATCCGGTAGGCGCGCCGCAGCCGCGGGTTGTACAGGAACTCGTCATCCACGAGCAGCAGCGGGCCACGGTCGGCCGGGCACACCAGGATTTCCAGCAGCGAATCGTCAATCATGGTCGCGCCCGCTCAGCTCGGACCGCACGCTCGGGGTCAGCTTCCGGAAGAAGTTGCCCTCGGCGTCGAAGTACCAGACCTGGCGGCCCGGCTTGGGAATTCCGGCCGCGCGCAGGGCGCTGACGGTCGGACGATAGGTCGCGCTCAACGTCATCTCCGGACACACCTGGACGATGTCGGGGCCGACGCCGATGGGGATCTTCGCCACGGCGTCGGTCAGGTCGGCCGCGGTGATGCCGGCCCCCGGCAGCAGCGTGACCGCCGAGACCGCGACCTGGCGGTCGCCCACGGGCACGTTGTAGGTCACCGCGAGATCGACGCCGGTGACGCAGCCGAGCACGTTGTTCACCGGCTCGTCGAAGACGGGACCGCGCGCGGTGTGGACCACCGAGCCGCGCCGGCCCGCCAGCCAGTAGTCGCCGTCGTCGTCGCGGTAGAACAGGTACTCGGTCGAGATCCAGGTGTCGCCGGCGGCGAAGACGCCCCGTTTGACCGACGCGGTCGGGTCGATCGGACCGTTGGACGCGGCGAGCAGCACCCCGACTTGTTTCGGCTCGGCGATCTGGACGAAGCCGCGGTCGTTCTCCAGGATCAGGTCGTGTTCGACGTCGTAGGCGGCCAGCTCGATGCGCCCGGCGCCCGGCAGCGGGCGGCCCTTGCTGCCGACCTTGGCGCCGGACACGTTGGCCAGCACCGCCTGTCCGTCGGTGGTGGCGAAGAACTCGACGACGTGGGCGGGCGCGAAGGCGTCGACGACGCGGCCCCACAGCCCGGTCGGCATGCCCGAACCGATGAACAGCCGCACCGGGTGATTGCCGTGCAGCACGAAGGCGGGATCGTCGACGATCTCGCGGAGCATGGCCCAGGTGTAGGACACCACCGTGACGCCGTACTGGCGCACCTCTTGGACGAACCGGTCGCGGTCCAGGCCGCGGGACAGCGCGATGCGGGTGCCGCCGACGACCGCGCCGCCCAGGCTCACCAGCAGCGCCGACTCGTGGTGCAGCGGGGTGAGGCAGTAGACGGTGTCCCGGCGGTCCAGGGCGGCCGTCGAGGCGGTGCCGAAGGCCGACACCGCCCAGCGGTAGTTGGTGATCTGCTTGGCCACCAGTTCGCCGCCGGCCGCGCTGAACGCGATGAACGCCAGGTCGCGGGCCAGTCCCGGGTTGGGCCGGTACCAGCCGGGCAGCTCGACGGCGTCCGGGTCGATCTGTTCCATGTCGATGACGTCGCTGTCGTCGGGCAGGTGCAGATCCCGCGCCTCGCCGCCGCCCAGCACCAGCACCTGCCGCAACCCCTGGCGGTCCGACGCCAGCACCGCCTCCAGGTTGGTGGGGTCGGTCAGCAGTTCGGTCACTCCCCCGAGCCGGACCGACGCGGCCAGGTCGGTGTCCGGTCGCATCACCACGGCGACGGCACCGAGCCGGGACAGCGCGGCGATCGCGACCAGCGCGCTGGGCCGCGTCTCCATCAGGACACCGACCCTGTCGCCCTGGCGCACCCCGACCTCGATCAGGCCGCGGACGACGTTGTTGATGCGCCGGTTGACGGCCTCGTAGGTGTGCACGCGCCCGTCGAAGAGCAGGAATTCGCCCTGCGGGGCGTCGTGCGCCTGCTCGTCGATGATGCGGCCCAACGAGATGCGCGTGTGGTCGTTGATCTGCCCCAGCCGGACCAGGCGCGGCAGCGTGCGGGCCGTTTCGACGGCCAGGGTGCGCATCGACTTGTTGGCCGCGACCACCGTGTTGGCGGCACCGCGCACCACGCCCAGCGCCGCCTCGGAAACCTCGCCGATACCGTGTGCCAGACGGGAACTCAACGCGACACCGCTGTCGGTGTGCTTCTCGGGCTGGTCGGCCATCAGGTCGATGCCGTCCGGTTTGTCGCCGCCGGTGGACAGCCACTTCACCCATTCGGCGACGGTCGGCCAGCTCTGCTGCGCGGCCTTGGATCCGACGACCAAACCGAAATGGCCTGTGCGGATGCGCTTTTCGTAGACCTCGGCATCCGGCGCCGCGCGTCTGATGCCGCGCACCGACGCCGGCTGCCCGATGTCGTCCACCTCGCCGACGAAGGCCAGCACCGGGCAGGTGATATCGGTGAGCGTGACCATCTGCCCGTTGACGGCGAAGCCGCCCGTCATCATGCGGTTGTGGGCGATGAACTGCTTGAGCAGTTCGGAGATCGCCGGGCCCGACCAGGCGATCCAGCCCTCGCGTTCAAGGAACCTGCGCTGCTGTTCGCGCGGCAGCAGCGCCTCGCGGTCGTGCAGCTGGCGGACGAAGTCGACGCGCGCCTTGGCGGTCTTGAGCGGATCGAGCATTTGAAAGCCGGTGCGCGCCATCCAGCTGGGGATGGCCAGCCGGCTGAAGACGTGGTCGGCCATGAAGTTGGCGGCCGGCGCGGCGAAGTTGGGCGGGATGCCCATCGGCAAGGCGGCCAGGGTGTCCACCGGCGAGCCGAAGGTGACGATGCTGGCCAGGCTCTTCGACCGCCGGTAGGCGGCGACCTGGTAGCACCACATGCCGCCCTGGGAGTAACCGACCAGATGGATGTCGCTGCCGGTGACGCCCTTGACGGTGTCGATGGCCTGGCTGAGCGCGACGATGTGATCGGCCAGGGTGCGGCGCATGCCGCCTTCCACCTTGTCCGGTTCGCCGAAGTCGATGACCCAGGGGTCCAGCCCGTTGGCGTGCAGGATGCCGACGGCGCCGTCCTCGCGGGTGACGTCCCACATGTCCGCCGACATCATCATCGGGTGCACCATCAGCACCGGCGGGCCCACCGGCGGCTTGTCCGGCCGGTTGTCGGGCGGGAAATAACGCCGCAGCTTGTACATCGTCACGCTCTCGACGATCTGCGATGGCGACGGGACGCTACCCGTCTCCAAGCCCCCCAGCCGGACGACTTCCAGCCCGTTCTGCGCCGTAGCTATCAGGCGCTCCACCGGTCGCGTGACGATCGACAAGTTGAGATCCACGGCCGCTCCCCTATGTCTTGACAGCTCCGACATCATGGCACACCAGCGGGGTCGGTGGGCCTGGCCAGGTGATTTGCTCGCGGGTGGTCAACCGTGCGGCTAGTGACACCGGGCGAATCGGTTTTCGCAATACATGCCGACGGCGTTCGAGCCCATCGACGGACCGTCTTCGTCGGCCGGATCGGGAGCCAGGGCCGGAGTCGACGTGATGAGTTGATTGATGATGCCCGGCCCCGGTGGCAGCGCAGGGTCGGAATCCGCATGCGCTATGCCGGCGCCGCCCGTGAGCGCCATGCCGGCCGCCGCTGCGGCGAGCAGTCCGCGAACACGCGTCCGGCTACTCATCGTCTTCCCCACTGTCGCTCCCGGAAGGGTTGGCCAGGGCAACGATTCTACCGCTCCGGCAAACGAATTGAGTACCTGATTTCCGGCCCCACAGACCAGCCCCGCATCCCATAACGGTTACGAACGCACAACGACTTTGACGAGTCGTCCAGCAAATTTCGCGTCGGCGATCGGGCGGTACGTACGGTGTCGCACGTGTGGCCGGTATCCGTGGTCGTCCGTCGCGGTGCGATCGTCGCGTTGTGCGTCGCCTTGTCGGTGACCTCGGCGCCCCCGGCGGCCGCCGATCCGGACGCCGAGAACGCCGCGGCCACCGCGGGACCCTCCGACGAGGGGCGGGTGCCGTCGTCCGATCCGGTGACCTACACGACGCCCGAGGGCTGGGATTTGACCCTGGGCGCGAAGGACGAGTCGCAAGTCCCGATAGCGCCGCTGACGACGGCGCTCTCGTCTCGCGAATACCTCGCCCGCGGAACGTTCTTCGGTTCGCTGGAAGGGCTCGAACAGCCTCGCGGCGTCCTCGAGGTGGGTTACGAGATCGGCTGCGGAATCGACATGAGCACATCCAACGGCGTCACCCTCGGGGGCAACGCCGGCGTGACCCCCGGCTTGGGCTTGGCGGGCGTGTTTACCGGTGCGCCGACGCCGGTGCCGTTGGTCACCACCCCGATGAACGGCTTGATCACCGTGGGCCTCAAGCCCGGTGTCGTAGTCGAAGTACCGGTGGCCAAGAAGGAGTTCACTGGCCCGAATCCGCGGGTCATCGTCACCGGATTCCACGTCAAGATCGATGGGTGCGTGGGTCAGTCGTTCATCCGGTCCTACGCAACGCTGACCCAAGTGACCGACGAATCCGACGTGGTGCTGTCCTACGTCGGCGTCACCAAAACCGTGTGATCAGAAGGGCGGGGGTTCGTCGTCGGCGGGTGGCGCCGGGCCGGTCTGGGCGGTTTGATTCGCCAGGCGGGTTCGGCGGTTGTGGTGGCGTTCGGTGGCGACGCGCTGGGCCCGGTTCTGCGCACGAGTCCTGTTACGCAGCGGCATCATCGCGGTGCGCTCGCCGCAGCGCTCGGCGCCGGCGGCGGGGGCCGGCAGGTCGCCGGTGGGCGCGCACAGGCTGGGAAACAGCAGCGCGCTGCCCGGGGCGGTGACGTAGGTGTGTCCGTCGGGCAGCCGCCAGATGAGGGTGCCGTCGGGCAACTGCTCGTCGCGCCAGCCCCAAAACGTTTTGAGCAAATGATGTTGGCGGCAAAGGGCTTTCAGGTTCGACGCGTGAGTGGGCCCGCCGTCGTTGTACGGGATCGTATGGTCGATGTCGCAGTCGACGGCCGGCCGGTCGCACCCCGGCGCCCGGCACGTCAGGTCCCGGCAGCGGACGAAGTCCGCCAGCCGGGTCGAGGGGGTATAGCGCGGTTCGGCCTGCGTCGGGACGCTCACCGGCACCAGCCTCGCCGAGCCGGCAAGCTCGGCGACCACCTCGGCCGGCACTAGGCCCTCGACGCCTGGCAACACCCCCGGCGCCGCGCCGCGTCCGGCGACCGTGGCCGCCTCGGCCACCACATGGATCACCACCGCGCTCGGATTTCGCCCACTACCGGCACACTCCGGCGTCCCACACTGACAGCCCAACCGCTGCGCCCCGGCGGCCAGCGCGCCCAGCGCATCGGCCCGCCGCTGTCGAGGGGTGCGTGGGTCGGCGCCACACACGCTGCGCGCCATTTCCTCGAGGCGTCGATCCAGCGCACGTCCGTCGGCGCCGAACAGGCTGCCGGTCACCCACGCCGTCCCCGACTCGTTGTCTTGCACATCCACAAACCGATCGGCGACCGCCTCCTTGGCCCGGCGCACCGCGTCGGCGTCCACCAGCGCCACGACCCGATCCACGGCCGCGCTCAACCCGCTCCGGGTCAACGACGGGCGCCGCGACACCAACGCGGCCAACCGCGCGTCCACGCGCGCCATGCCGTCGGGGTCGGTGATCAGATCGGTGCGGTACACGATCGTCTGAAATGCGCGATAGTCGATATCCCCGGCCTGGAACGCCTTGCCGACCTCGGGTAGCCGCTCGCGCATCGCCATCGCATAGTGCAGGTAGCTATGCGCCATCGCCAGGCTGCATCCCAGCGCCGCACCGACTTGGGCGGCGACCGCGTCCCACGCATCGGCGGCCCAGTCCGGCCGCTCCCCCGAATCCCGGCAGCGCAAGACAAGCAAGTCACCCACTGCCGCAAGGCGTTCCGCGGCGGCCCGCGCCTCCGCGCGGCCCGCGTCGCGCACCCGGGCCAGCAGCGCGGCCGACTCCGGCGTCGACCGCGAAGCGTCGGCATATTCGAACATAGTTTCGATAGTAGCGGGTGGGTGTGACAAGTCGCCGGAGCGGCGGCCGGGTCCCCGAGTCGGGACTTTGCGCAGCCGCAAGGCCGGCCCATCCGCACACCGAACGCGGACGGTTTGCGCCTAACCAAACCGGGTACGCACCGAATGCGCTTCGGTCACGACGCGCCGTCGGGGCCACCTCGGTTGAAACACACAGCTGGGCGCTTACCAGTTCTCTGGGCAGCCATCGCGAGTCTTCATCGCGCGCTGGCTGCCTGAGCGTGTTTCGGTTCAAAAGTGAGGTGACGCATGGGCAAACCGCCCCGGACCGTCACGGCATGGCGTCGTTCTCGGTGTGCGGACCACCGCCCGCTCGCGTCATGCCCCACGGGCGCCACCCCGGCCAGTAACTCGGATGACCAGCGATCCACGAGCTAAAGGAAGGCAATCAAATGTTGTTGTTAGGCAACGGCGGACGGCGCAAGCACGAGGCGATTCAGCTGGGCGAGCGGGCGTTGTACGACGTCGCGCACGGCCGCTTCGAACGCTCGCTGTCCGGGCTGACGGCCATGGCGGCCCTCGTGACCACGGCCGAGATCTATTTCGAGCACTACAAGGCGAGCTTCGGCAACAAGTGGATGTGGAGCCCGATCGTGGTCACCCCGCCGGTGGTGGTCGCCGGAATCGGCGGGGTGTTCTCCCGGCGCTGGGCCAAACTCTGGCTGCCGATCACGGCCGGCATCTACACGGCCAACGGCCTCATGGGCGAATACCTGCACGCACGCGGGGTGGCCCGCAAGCCCGGTGGATGGAAGAACGCGTCCTACAACGTGCCCATGGGCCCGCCGATCGCGGCGCCGGGGCTGATGTGCATGGTCGGCGGGATGGGGCTGTTGGCCTCGATCCTGCGGCGCGAGCGGTTCCGGGGCTGAGCGCGATGGCAGACACCGCCCGCCCCGACCACCTGCCCAACCTGCGACCGGATCGCAAACCCCCCCACCCGTCCTGGCTGCCCAGACAACGCCGCGGGACCACGCCCCAAATGATCGGGCGCTACCCGGATTTCGACGTGCTGGAGACGGCCGACACCTGGGACGAGGCCACCAAGAAGGTGGTGCTGGCCCGGCTGGAGCCGCCCGGGCCGCTGCGGTTCTTCACCGCCGACGAGGAGCCGTGCCTGCGCGCGTTCTGCGACACCGTGCTCGCCCAGGACACCGAGCCGCGGGTGCCCGTGCCCGAGTCGGTCGACTCCAAGCTCGCCGACGGCCGGCTCGACGGCTACCAGTACGCCGACATGCCCGACGACCGCGACACCTGGCGGCTGGTGCTACGGGCGCTGGACGAGACCGCGTCCCGCCGCTACGGGAAGGCCTCGTTCGCCGACGCCGAGCCCGACACCCGCGAGGCGATCATCGACCAGTTCTCCGACGGCGCCCTGGACGGTGGCACCTGGGAGCGCCTGAACGTCAAGCGCGCGTGGTCGGTGTGCATGCGAATGGTGTTGTCCGGGTTCTACTCTCACCCCTGGGCATGGAACGAGATCGGATTCGGCGGCCCGGCCTACCCGCGCGGGTTCATGCGCCTGGGCGGCGCCACCGGGGATGCCGCGGCCCGCGAACCATTCGAGACGAGGGGCGCCACGGACGAGGACCCGGTCCGCGTGGTGCAACACGGTGAACTGTGATGGGTGACCGACTCCGCGGACTGCTCAGGGGAGCCGTCGGGCCCAAGGACAACGAATCGCGGTTCCTGCTCGACGTGCACTCGCGCGACCTGCCCGGCGAGAAGACCATGCAGCGCTACCGCGACGACGACGAGGTCGACCTGGTGGTCGTCGGCGCCGGCGCCGGCGGATCGGTGCTCGCCCAGCGCCTCGCGCGGGCCGGCTGGCGGGTCGTCATCCTCGAGGCGGGCCCGTTCTGGCACCCCGACGAGGACTGGGTGTCCGACGAGGCGGGTTCGCACGCCCTGTACTGGACGCAGAAGCGCATCATCGGCGGTGAGGACCCGATCGAGCTGGGCAAGAACAACTCCGGGCGTGGGGTGGGCGGCTCGATGGTCCACTACGCCGGCTACACGCCGCGGTTCCATCCCAGCGACTTCCACACCTACACCCTCGACGGTGTAGGGGCGGACTGGCCGATCCGCTACGAGGACGTCCGCCCGCATTACGAGCGGATCGAGCTGGAGCTGCCGGTGGCCGGGCAGAACTGGCCCTGGGGCTACCCGCATCGTTATTCCTTTTCCCCGCACCCGATTTCGGGCGCGGCCGCCAAGCTGTGGCGGGGCGCCATGCAGCTAGGCATCGAGATGCGGGTGGGGCCCGTCGGCATCGTCAACGGGACCTTCGGTAACCGCCCGCACTGCATCTACCGCGGTTACTGCCTGCAGGGCTGCAAGGTCAACGCCAAAGCCAGCCCGTACGTCACGCACCTGCCCGACGCGCTGGCCCACGCCGTGGAGGTGCGCGCCAATTGCATGGCGGCGCGCGTCGAACTCGACGACAGCGGCGCCGCACGGGGGGTGGTCTATTACGACGAAGTGGGCGGGAACGAACGGCTGCAGCGGGCCAAGGTCGTCGCGATCGCCGGGTACTCCATCGAGACGCCGCGGTTGCTGCTGAACTCGGCCAGCGAGCGCTTCCCGAACGGGTTGGGCAACAACGACGACCAGGTCGGTCGCTACGTGATGGTGCAGGGCGCCACGCAGTCGGCGGGCCGGTGGTCGGAAGAGGTCCGGATGTACAAGGCGCCACCCCCGGAGGTGTCCTCGGAGCAGTTCTACGAGACGGACCCGTCCCGCGGGTTCGCCCGCGGCTTCGCCATCCAGACCGTGTCCCCCATGCCGATCGGCTGGGCCGAACACGTGCTCGCCGACGGGCATTGGGGGCGGGCGTTGCGGGAGTACATGCGCGACTACAACCACTGGGCGACCATCGGCGTGCTCAACGAGCTGTTGCCGCTGCCGGACAATCGGGTCACCCTCGCCCAGGAGACGGACGCGTACGGCATCCCGGTCGCCAGGTTCGACTACACGCTGTGCGACAACGACAAGGCCAACATGGCCTACTCCACCAAGGTGATCGACGACATCCTGCACGCGTCGGGCGCCCAGGACGTGCTGACCATCGAACGGTTCGCCCACCTGATCGGGGGTGCGCGCATGGGCACCCGCCCGGACAACTCGGTGGTCGATTCCGACCACCGGGTGTGGGGCGTGCCGAACCTGTTCCTCACCGACGGCTCGGTCTGCCCGACGCAGGGCTCGGCGAACCCGGCGCTGACGATCATGGCGTTGGCTTCGCGGCTGGCCGAACGGATGGCGACCGGCAAGATCGGCAGGGACGCCCCGGCAAGCCGGCCGGCGAAGGCGGGGGTCCGTGTCTGACCGCACGATCGATGTCGAGGTGACCTTTTCCCCGCGGGTGCTGCGCGAGTACGCGCTGCTCGCCGACGGCGAACGGGGCGCCCTGATCGGTCCGCAGGGCGACGTCGCGTGGATGTGCGCCCCGCGGTGGGATTCCGACGCCGTGTTCTCGAATCTCATTGGCGGCGATGGGGTTTACGCGATCACCCCGACCGACGTCCGGCACGTGTGGGGCGGCTATTACGAGCCGGGCACCCTGATCTGGCGCAACCGGTGGATCACCCGCGACGGCATCGTGGAATGCCGCGAGGCGCTGGCCTTCCCGGGCGATCCCGACCGGGTGGTGCTGCTGCGCCGGCTGATGGGCTGCCGCGGGACCGCGCGGGTGCGGCTGTTGCTGCAGCCGAGCGCCGCGTTCGGCCGGCACGGCTCCGGCGACCTGAGCGTCGACGACGGGGTGTGGAGCGGAAAGTCGGGGCGGTTACGGTGGCGCTGGCTCGGCGGCTGCGACGCGCGCGCCGTCACCGGGGCGCGCGGCCACGGGGACGTGCTCGCCTGTGAGGTGACCGTCGACGAGGGCGGTCAGCACGACTTCGTCCTGGAGCTCTCCGAACGCGCGCTCCCCGACCGGCCGCCCGACCCCGACGTCGCCTGGGACGCAACGGAGGCCGCGTGGCACCGCAGCATGCCCGAGCTGACCGGCACCGTCGCCCCGCGCGACGCGCGGCACTCCTACGCGGTGCTGCGCGGGCTGACCAGCAGCGGCGGCGGCATGGTCGCCGCCGCCACGATGAGCCTGCCCGAGCGCGCACACACCAACCAGAACTACGACTACCGCTACGCGTGGATCCGGGACCAGGTGTACGCCGGCATCGCCGCCGCCAGCGTCGGGGCGACCGAATTGCTGGACCGCGCGGTCGAATTCGTCGGCGGCCGGCTGCTGGAACACGGACCCGACCTCAAGCCGGCCTACACCGTCACGGGCGGCAGCGTGCCCAGCGAGCAAACCCTCGACCTGCCCGGCTACCCCGGCGGCACCGACAAGGTGGGCAACTGGGTCAACCAGCAATTCCAGCTCGACGTCTTCGGCGAGGCGCTGCAGCTGCTGGCCTGCGCGGGCCACGCCGGCCGGCTCGATGTCGAGGGCTGGCGCGCCGCGCAGGCCGCCATCGGCGCGATCGAAAAGCGTTGGCGGGAGCCGGACGCGGGGATCTGGGAGATCGACAACGAGCACTGGACGCAGTCCAGGCTGGCCTGTGTCGCCGGGCTGCGCGCCATCGCCAAGGTGGCGGGCGGCGGCACCGAGGTGGCTGCCAGCGCGTCGCTGGCCGACGCCATCCTGGCCGACACCGCCGCCGGCAGCCTGCACCCGCAGGGCGGCTACTGGCAACGCAGCCCGCGGCTGCCCGGAGTGGACGCGTCGCTGCTGCTGCCTCCCGTGCGCGGGGCCCTGCCCGTCGACGACCCGCGCACCCGCGCCACACTCGACGCCGTCCGCAGGCAGCTCAGCCACGACGGGTTCGTCTACCGCTTCCGGCACGACGAGCGCGACCTCGGCGACGCCGAGGGCGCCTTCCTGCTCTGCGGATTCATGATGGCGCTCGCCGAACACCAAATGGGCCATGCCCATTGCGCGATGCGCTGGTTCGAACGCAACCGCGCCGCCTGCGGGCCCCCCGGATTGTTCTGCGAGGAATACGACGTCAGGCAGCGCCAGCTGCGCGGCAACCTCCCCCAGGCCTTCGCGCACGCGCTGATGCTCGAATGCACGGCCACCCTCGCCGACGACGCCCACCATGACTGACACGAAGGGAGATCAGGCGATGACACCGACCACACAAACGATCGTGATCACCGGGGCCAGCGCCGGCATCGGCCGGGCCACCGCCAAACTGTTCGGGCAGCGCGGGGCGAACGTCGCCCTGCTCGCCCGCGGGTCCGCCGGGCTGGACGGCGCCGCCCGCGACGTCGAATCCGGGGGCGGCAAGGCGCTGACCATCCCCACCGACGTGGCCGACCACGCGGCCGTCGTCGTCGCCGCCGACGAGACCGAGGCGGCCTTCGGACCCATCGACGTCTGGGTCAACGTCGCATTCACCTCCGTGTTCGCGCCGTTCCACGAGATCAGCTCCGAGGAGTTCAAACGCGTGACCGAGGTGTCCTACCTCGGGTACGTGCACGGCACGATGGCGGCCCTGGCCAAGATGCGGCCCCGCGACCGCGGCACCATCGTGCAGGTCGGTTCCGCGCTCAGCCAGCGATCCATCCCGCTGCAGTCGGCGTACTGCGGCGCCAAGCACGCCATCAACGGGTTCACCGAATCGCTGCGCTGCGAGCTGCTGCACGAGCGCTCGAACGTGCGGGTCACGGTGGCCCAGATGCCCGCGGTCAACACCCCGCAGTTCTCCTGGGTGCTGTCCCGGCTGCCCCGCCATCCGCAACCGGTGCCGCCGATCTACCAGCCCGAGGTGGCCGCCCGCGGCGTCCTGTATGCCGCGGATCACCCTGGGCGCAAACAATATTGGGTCGGTGACAGTACCGCGGTGACGCTGCTGGCGCAGAAATTCGTGGCGCCGCTGCTGGACCGTTACCTGGGCCGCACCGGGTACGACTCGCAGCAGACCGAGGAGCCCGTGCGCGCCGGGCGCCCGCACAACCTGTGGCAGCCGCTCGACGAGGAGCCGGGCAGCGACCACGGCGCCCACGGCGGGTTCGACGACAAATCGCACACGCTGAGCCCGCAACTGTGGGCGTCGCAGCACGCGATGATCAGCGGGGCCGGCGCGCTGGGCGCGGCGGGACTGGGCGGGTGGCTCGCCGCGCGCCGGTGGGCCCGATGAGCGTCGACGCCCGCATCGACGACGTCACCGCCCAGTCCTACGAAATCCCTACCGACGCACCGGAAGCCGACGGCACCCTGCCCTGGTCGTCGACCACGCTGGTG
>NZ_LZKD01000049.1:0-6923 GCF_001668695.1 Mycobacterium sp. E2497 | reverse complement strand
AACTCCCACAGGTTCAGCACCGGCTTCACGAACAGGTCGGTCTGCGGCTTCCACGGCGTGCCCATGACTTTCGCGCCCTCGACGAAGGCCGGGTAATCCACCGCGTTGTTGCCGATGGCGTGTCCCGAGCAGAAACCCTTGCCGTTGGCCTTGAGCACGAGCACCTTGATGTCGTAGTCGCGGTCCGCGTCCAGCAGCGCGGCGTCGACCTCTTCGGCCAGCTTCTGGTCCTGGGCGTTCGCCTTTTCCGGCCAGTTCAGGGTGACCCGGGCGATGGGCCCCTCCTTCTGGTAGATGATCCTCTCGCGAGTCTCGTTGAGATCCATGCGTGCTCACCTTTCCTGGTTCACGAAGTGATGACTCCGATTGGGGCGCCGATGTCGTAGGTGGTCCCGACCTGGCCGGTCCAGTGCACGGTGCCCGACGCTCCGGCTTCGATCTCCTGTTCCACCTTCTCGGTGGCGATCACGTAGATGGGTGTGCCCGCTTCCACGCGCTGGCCGGCGTCGACGAGCAGGCCGGTGAGCTCGGCCTCCGACACGGCCACCGAGACGCGCGGGATGCGGATGACGAAGTCAGCCATGCACTCTCGCCCCCGCGAGGGTCTTCAACGCGGCCGCGGCGATCCGCGCCGGAGAGGGATACACCTGCGCCTCGAGCGCCGCCGCGGCCGGGTTGGGGACGAATCGGGCGGCCACCCGCTCGACGGGCGCGGCCAGCTCGGAGAACAACTGCGAGTGCAGGATCGCGGCGACTTCGGCTCCTGGACCGGCGAATTGGACGGCGTCGTGGACGATCACGGCTCGGCGGGTACGGCGTACGGAGGCGACGAGGGTCTCGACGTCGAGGGGTACCAGCGTGCGCAGATCGACGACCTCGGCGCTGACGCCCTGTTCGTGCAGCGTGGCCGCGGCAGCGAGCGCGTCGTGCACGCAGCGTCCGTAGCCGATCAGGCTCACGTCGGTGCCGGTCCGCTTGACGTCGGCCTGGCCCAACGGGATTGAGAATCCGGCATCGACGGGGACAGGCCCCTTCTTGCCCTGCAGCCGGATCGTCTCGACGAACAGGCAGGGATCGGGGTCGAAGATCGCCGCCGTCAGCAGACCCTTCCCGTCCCGCGGCGTGGACGGCACGATCACCTTCATGCCCGGGATGTGCATGAACCACGCCTCCAGGCTCTGCGAATGCGTGGCGCCGGTGGCCAGCCCGGCGTAGACCTGGGTGCGAACGGTGAGCGGCGCGGTCGTGCGCCCGGCGGTCATGAACCTCAGCTTCGCCGCGTTGTTGATCAGCTGGTCGGCGGCGATGCCGATGAAATCCATGATCATGATCTCGGCCACCGGCAGCAGCCCGTCGATGGCCGCGCCGACGGCCGCGCCGACGATCGCCGCCTCCGAGATCGGGGTGTCCAGGACGCGGTCGTGGCCGTATTTCGTCGACAGGCCCGCGGTCGGTCCCGACGCGCCGGGGTCGGCGATGTCCTCACCGAGCAGGAACACCCTGTCGTCGGCGGCGAGCGCCTGGTCCAGGGCGAGGTTGAGCGCCTCGCGCATCGTCATCTCTTGTTCGTGCATGCTCACACCGGGAACTTGATCGCGGTCGCGTACACGTCTCGGTCCAGCTCGTCGATCGACGGGGCCTCCGCGCGCATGACGTTTTGCAGCGCCGTCTCCACCGCGGCCAGCGCCTCCTCTTCGATGCGGTCGAGTTCGTCCCGATCGCAGATGCCGGCCTCGACCAGCTGGTCGCGGAGGCGGGGCACCGGGTCGGCTTCGATCGCGGCGGCCAGCTGATCCTTGGGGATGTAGGGCATCCGGTCACCGAAGTAATGGCCGCGGAAGCGGAACGTCACGCATTCGACGAAGGTGGGGCCGCCGCCGGCGCGGGCTCGCCGCAGCGCGTCATCGAGTGTCGATTTGATCGCCAGCGGATCGTTCCCGTCGACACGCACTCCCGGCATGCCGTAGCCGGCCGCCCGGTCCGCGACACATTCGAGCTTCATCGTGTCGGCGGTCGGCGTCATCTCGGCGTAGAGGTTGTTCTGGCAGACGAACACCATCGGCAGGTCCCAGAGCGCCGCCATGTTCGCCGCCTCGTGAAAAGACCCGGTGTTGGTGGCGCCGTCGCCGAAGCTCACCGCGGTGACGCGATCGAGGCCTTTGCGTTTCGCGGCCAGCGCCAATCCCACCGCCACCGGCGGGCCCGCCCCGACGATCCCGGTCGAAAGCATCACGCCCCGAGCGGGATTCGCGATGTGCATGGTGCCGCCCTTGCCGCGCCCGGCGCCCACGGTGCGGCCCATCACCTCGCCGTAGATCTCTTCCAGCGGGACGCCCTTGCCGATGAGGTCGTGCAGCCCGCGGTAGGTGGTCACCAACTGGTCGTCGGGCCGCAGCGCGAGACCCATCGCGGCGGCGATGGCCTCCTGCCCGCGCGAGGGCCAGTAGACGCACATGAACTCGCCGGTGCCGATGCCTTTGGACAGCCGGTCGTCGGCCGCCTTCATGAGCACCATCAGCTCGTACAGGCGGCGTTGGACGCCCGTTGTCCCGTCGCTCATGCGATCACGCACCGGACCACGGCTTGACCTTCAGGAAGCCGCCCCCGTCGACACGGAGTTGCTGCCCGGTGATGTAGCGGGCCGCGTCGGACGCGAGGAAGAGCACCGCCTCGCTGATGTCCTCGGGTTCGACATAGGGGATCGGCATCGCCTGCACGAGCGGGAAAACCGGCTCCGCGTCCTCGCGGGTCGGATCCTTCAGGTCCGGCCGGAAGGCCCGATACATCGGCGGGCTGTGCAGCATGTCGGTGTTGACATTGGTCGGGTGCACCGCGTTCATCCGGATGGAGAACTTGGCGAGCGCAAGGGCGAAGTCGTTGACGTAATGCGCCGCAGCCAGTTTCGCGAAGGCGTATCCGGCCCCGCCGGGGCCGCCGATCCCACTCTCACCGCCGGAGGTGCTCAGAGACGACATGAACGCCGCGTTGGAACCGATCACGATGATCGACGCGCCGGCATGCAGATGCTTGAGGCTTGCGTGCACCAGGTTCAGCACGCCGACCAGGTCCACGTCCACGGCGTCGGCGAAGGCCTGCGGCGGCAGGCCCGCCGTCAGCGGGCAGATGCCCGCGTTGGCGACAACGACGTCAAGATGCCCGAACTCGGCCACGCCCTCGTCGATCGCTGCGGCCAGCGCCACCCGATCGCGGACGTCGGCGACCGCGGTGAACGCGCGCTGCCCCTCCTTCTCGACCAGCCGGGCGGTCTCCTCGAGGTCCTCGCGCCGCGCCAGGGGGTACTCGTTGGTCTCGATGTCGGCGCACAGGTCCACCGCGATGATGTCGGCGCCTTCGGCGGCGAGCATCCGCGCGTGCGAGCGGCCCTGACCGCGCGCGGCGCCACTGATCACGGCCACCTTGCCCGTTACCCTGCCCATGCCAGTCCTTCGTCCGTGGTCATCGCGATTCCCTTTGGGGCCCAACGGCGTTCGCCAGTGTCGACGCCGCGCACACGGCGCGCGGTCACGGGTATCGGATTCGGGCCACCGGTCGAATCCATCGCATCTCTTCCCCGAAAAACTGCGCTGACCTGCAGCTGGGCTACCACTACGCCCTAGACTAGCTAGAATATCTAAAATAGCAAGGAATGGCGGTCGACCGAGGGAGTTGGCGATGTCTGGTGTCCGCGGGGGCGTCCTCGAAGGCGTGCGGGTAGTCGAGCTGGCGTCGTGGACCTACGTGCCTTCGGCCGGTGCGGCCCTGGCGGACTGGGGCGCCGACGTGATCAAGGTGGAAGGCGTCGCATCGGGCGATCCCGGGCGCGCACTGGTCGTCGGCGGGTTCACCCGGCAGGCGGCCAGACCGGACGCCGACTTCATCCTCGAGTTGGGCAACCGCGGTAAGCGCAGCATCGCCATCGACATCAAATCCGAGACGGGTCGCGAGCTGTTCGGCCGCCTGCTGGCGAGTGCCGACGTGTTCCTCACCAATTGGCTGCCTGGCGCGCTCGAACGGGCGCGGCTGACAGTCGACGACATCCGCGCGTTCAACCCGAAGATCATCATCGCGCGCGGCACCGGGCTGGGGGTGCGGGGTCCGGACCGCGACCGCGGCGGGTTCGACGCCGCCACCTACCTCGCGCGCGGCGGCGTCGCCTACACGCTCACGCCGTTCGGCACGGACACCCCCGCCGTCCAGGGGCCCGGGTTCGGTGACCTGCAGGGCGGGGCGACCCTCGCCGGGGGAGTATGCGCCGCGTTGTTCCACCGCGAACGCACCGGTGAACCGGCGATCGTCGACTCCTCGCTGTTGGCGCAGGCGATGTGGGCGATCGCACCGTCCATCTCGGCGGCCGATTTCTTCGACATCGACGGGATTCCGGGCGCACCGCCCGGATTGGCCATCAACCCGCTTGTCAACCGGTACAAGACCCGGGATGGCCGGTGGATCCAGTTGGTGTTCCTGCAACCGGACAAGTTCTGGGCGGGGTTCTGCGAGCGGATGGGCCTGGGCGAACTGGCCACCGACGAACGCTTCGTGCCGTCGGCCAATCTGATCGCCAACGCCGCGGCGGCCACCGAGATCCTGGCCGAGGTGTTCGCCCGCCACGACCTGGCCCACTGGCAGAAGGCGCTCGAGGACGAACCGGGCGTGTGGGGCGCCCTGGCGACGCCGCGGGAAACGCTCAACGATCCGCAGGTCGAGCCCAACGGATACGTGGTGACCAACGTCGACGACCATGGCGAGAAGTACCGGATCGTCGCCGCGCCCGTGCAGTTCGACGAGACCCCGCCGGCGCCCGCGCGCGCTCCCGAACACGGCCAGCACACCGAGGAAATCCTGCTGGAACTCGACGTCGACTGGGACGACATCGCCAGGGCCAAAGACCTCAACGCCATTCTGTAGTGGCCGCACGGGCGGTCGACCAAAGCCGCTATCTGTGGGGACCAAAGTCATCGGCTGCCGATAACCCGATGACCTGGGCCGCCGGCAGTCGTACGTTCTGTGCGAGGAGCACGAAGATGACTGCATTTATGCGCGCCAGTGACGCCTTCACCTGGGCAATGGAAAGCGATCCCCGGCTGCGGTCGACCGTGGTCAGTGTCGTTCTTCTGGACCGGTCGCCGGACTGGGACGAAGTGCGCAAACGCTTCGACCTGATCAGTCGCACGCTGCCCATGTTCCGGCAGCGGGTGGTGCAGTCACCTGCGCCCGCCCCGCCGCGGTGGGAGCATTACCGGGATTTCGACCTGGATTACCACCTGCGGCGGGCGACCATCTCCGGCCCAGGGACCCTCGACGACGTCCTCGAGATGGCGCGGGTGGCCGAGATGCAGGATTTCGATCGGGCCCGCGCGCTGTGGGAGACCACGTTCATCGACGGTCTGGAAAACGGCGGCGCGGCCGTGATCTGCAAGTTCCACCACGCGCTCACCGACGGGGTCGGTGGGGTCCAGATCGCGATGCACCTGTTCGACCTCTCCGAAGACCTCTATCCCGTCGACCCCATGCCGCCGGAGCCGGCCGTCGCGGGGCCGGCGCTGCTGGGCGGCTACCCCGATGCCGTGCGCTATGACGCCGGCCTGCTCAACTCGGCCCTGGCGGGGGTGGCCAACCGGCTGCCACGGTTGATGTACGACGGGGTTCGGCGGCCCGTCACCACCCTCCGGTCCGCGGCGACCACCGCGGCATCCGTCTACCGAACCGTCCGCCCGATCAACCGACCCGGGTCGTCGTTGGCGACGGACCGCGGCCTGATCCGTCATCTCGCGGTGCATCAAGTGCCGACGCGGCCGCTGCGGGAAGCCGCACACCGTTGCGGTGGGGCGCTGAACGACGCCTTTGTCGCGGGGGTCGCCGGTGGACTGCGCCTCTACCACGAAAAGCACGGTGTGCCGGTGGGCGACCTACACATCACGATGCCGATCAGCCTGCGGACCCAAGCGGACGGCATCGGCGGGAACCGGATCACGCTGATGCGCTTCGACGTACCCGTCGGCGAGATCGACCCGGCAAAACGCATCAGGGCGATCCGGCAGCGCACCGCGGCGGTACGCAACGAAAAATCACTGCCATACACGCAATTGATTGCCGGAGTTCTCAATCTGGCGCCCCGGTGGTACATCGGCTCGGTCCTGCGCCACGTGGATTTCGTGGCCAGCGATGTGCCGGGCGTCCCGGTGCCGGTTTTCCTCGGCGGCGCCCCGGTGCGCGCGCAATACGCCTTCGGGCCCACCATCGGTGCGGCCGTGAATGTCACGCTTCTGACCTATGTCGACACCTGCGGGCTCGGCATGAACATCGACACCACCGCAATTCCCGATTACGACGTGTTCCACGACGCCATCGCCGGCGGCTTCGACGAAATCCTGTCGCTGGCAAGCTAATTCGAATCCGTCGGATTTCCATTCCCGTCGGTATGTAGTGGGAGTCGTTGATTAGCAGCCGATCCCGAAACGGTCACGGGCGGGTATCAATCACGGCAGTAGACTGGCACAACGCGCTCAATCGACAAATCATGGCACAGGGCGCTTTTGAGGTTTGCGGCCGCGACGATGCGTAGCGCAGGAATTCCTCGTCCGCTATCGCCAGTGGTGGGTTCGTGACGGCGCCGCAGGAGGTATCCACAACATGACGACGAACTGGGTTCCCGCCCAGACTTCGTGTGGCCCGCATTCCGGTCGCATCCTCGACACCGCTCGGGGCATTCTCATCGGCCTTCGCCGGTGCCCGTCGGAGGCCGCCCTGGACGAATTGCACAGCGCGGCCTTGCGGCACAAGGTGCCGGTGTTCGCGATGGCCTGGGCGCTGGTACACCTGGCCGGCGACGGCGAGAAGACGCCGAGTTTCACCGATGCGCAATCCGCGGCCCGGCACGAATGGGGGCCGCTGTTCTCCTCCGCTGCAGTGCCCTGTTGAGCGGG
>NZ_LZKD01000048.1:0-3298 GCF_001668695.1 Mycobacterium sp. E2497 | reverse complement strand
CCGGCGGCGCGGGCCCGCGTCACCACCTGCATCGAGGAGATGCTGTCGCCGCCCAGGTCGAAGAAGGAGTCGTCGACCCCGACACGGTCCAGCCCCAGCACCTGGGCGTAGATGCCGGCCAGGATCTCCTCGACGGCGTTGTCGGGGGCGCGGTACCGGTCGGCGTCGGAGTATTCCGGTGCGGGCAGGGCGCGGGTGTCGAGCTTGCCGTTGGGGGTCAGCGGCAGCGCGTCGAGCACCACCACGGCGGCAGGGATCATGTACGCCGGCAACCGCTCGGCCAGCGCGGCGCGCACACCGGCCGGGTCGGCCGTTCCGGTGATGTAAGCGACCAGCCGCTTACCGCCGGGCCGGTCCTCGCGGGCGACGACGACCGCCTGCTCCACGCCGTCCAGCCAGGCCAGCGCGGCGCGCACCTCGCCGAGTTCGATGCGGTATCCGCGGATCTTGACCTGCTCGTCGGCGCGGCCCAGGTAGTCCAGCTGCCCGTCGGCGCGCCAGCGCACCAGGTCGCCTGTGCGATACATGCGGGTTCCGGCTCCGCCGAACGGGCAGGCCACGAACCGCGACGCCGTCAGGGGCGCCCGATGCCAGTACCCGCACGCCACGCCGGCACCGGCGACGTACAACTCGCCGACCACGCCGACGGGCACCGGCCGTAACCGCCCGTCCAGCACGAACAACGCTCCCCCGGGCACCGGCGAGCCGATCGGCACCACGCCGGACTCGACGGACGCCGACTCCAGCGGCCGGCTGACCGCCGTGTACACCGTGGCCTCAGTCGGGCCGTAGGCGTTGATCATCGCCCGGCCCGCTCCCCACTTGTCGACCAGCTCGGCCGGACACGCCTCGCCGGCCACCACCAGGGCGGCCGACTCCAGCCCGTCGGGCAAGAGCATCGCGGCCGCCGACGGGGTCTGACTCAGCACGCTGACCCGTTCGGCCACCAGCAGCGCGTGGAAATCTTCGGGTGAGCGCGCCACCGACTCGGGCACCACGACCAGCCGGCCGCCGTGCAGCAGCGCGCCGAAGATCTCGTGGACCGAGACGTCGAAGGCCAGCGAATGCCACTGCGACCACACCCCGGCGCGCGGCAGACCGGCGTCCATGCGCGCCAGCAGCTGGGTCGCGTTCTGGTGGGTGACCGCGACGCCCTTGGGGACACCGGTGGTGCCGGACGTGTAGATGAGGTAGGCGAGGTCCTCCGGCCCCGGCGCGGTCAGCGTCGTGCCGGGCTGGGCGGGGGGCTCGAGGTTATCGACGTCGATCACCGGCACGTCGGTGCCGATGAGCCGGTCGGCCAGGTCGGCGGTGGTGATGACGGCCATGGGCGCGGCGTCGGAGAGCACGAATGCGATGCGCGACTCGGGCAGCGCCGGGTCGATCGGCAGATAGGCCGCCCCGGCCTTGAGCACCGCCAGGATCGCGACAATCGCCTCGGCCGAACGCGAAAACAGCAGGGCGACAGACCGGCCGGGGACTGCGCCGCGGCCGGCCAACACGAGCGCCAACCGGTGCGCGGCCTCGTCCAGCTCGCGGTAGGTCATGGACCGGCCTGCGCACACCAGCGCGACCGACTCTGGTGTGCGCGCCACCTGCGCGGCGAACAGGGCCGGAAGGGACACCGGCGCCGCCACCGGCGCGGTCAGCACCGCGCGGTTCCCAAGCTTGTCGAGGCGGGCGTGCTCGGCCTCGTCGAGCAGATCCAGCGACGACAACGCCCGCGTGGGGTCGACGGTGATGGCCGTCAACACCCGCTGCAACCGTCCGACGAGCGCCCGGATGCTGGCCGGGTCGAACACGTCGGTGCGGAACTCCACCGTCCCGCCGATACCGGCGGGCTCTCCGGCGGTGTCCCATCGCTCGGCCAGCGAGAAGGTCAGGTCCATGCGGGCGGTTTGGGTGTCCACCGGCATCGGCGTGATCTCGACATCGCCCAGGGACAGCCCGGCGGCCGGGCCGCCGCCGTCCTGCCCGGCGAAGTTCTGCCAGGCCAGCATGACCTGGACCAAGGGGTGGTGGGTCAGGCTTCGGGCGGGGTTGAGCCGTTCGACCAGCACCTCGAACGGAACGTCCTGGTGTTCATAGGCGGCCAGGCTGCGCTGGCGCACCTGCGACAGCAGGTCGGTGAATGTGGGGTCGCCGCCTAGCTCGTTCAGGTCGACCCGGAGCACCAGGGTGTTGACGAAGAAGCCGACCAATTCGTCGAGGGCGGGGTCGCGCCGCCCTGCGATCGGGAAGCCCACCGCCACATCGGGGCTCGCGCTGAGCTTCGACAGCAGGACCGCCAGGGCCGTCTGGACCACCATGAAGCTGGTCGCGTTGTGCTTGCGGGCGACCGCGCCGACTTGCTGCTGAAGCTCTGTCGGCCAGTCGATTTCGACGGTGGCGCCGCGCTGATCGGCCACCAGCGGGTAGGGCCGATCGGTGGGCAGCTGCAGCCGGTCGGGCATCCCGGCCAGGGCCTCCTCCCAGTAGGCCAGCTGGGCGGCGATGGGGCTCTGGCGGTCGTCGAGGTCGCCCAGCTGCGCGCGCTGCCACAGCGTGTAGTCGACGTATTGCACGGGCAACGGCGCCCAGCCGGGGGCCTGCCCGGCGCACCGGCTGGCATACGCCATGCCCAGGTCGCGCACCAGCGGGGTGATCGACATGCCGTCGGCGGCGATGTGGTGGACCACTGCCACCAGCACGTGCTCGTCGTCGCCGATGCGGAAAAGCTCTGCTCGCAGCGGGATTTCGGCGGCCAGGTCGAACGTGTAGCGCGCCGTGTCGCCGATGGCCTCGTCGAGCTGGCCGGCCGACCAGCCGCCGGCGTCCACGACCTCCCACCCGAATTCGGCCCGCTCGACGGGGGTCACCAGCTGCTGAGGCGTGCCCTCGGGCGCGGCGATCAGGGTGCGCAGGCTCTCGTGCCGGGCCACCACGTCGGCCAGCGCAGCCCCGAGCGCAACGGCGTCGAGCGGCCCGCTGAGCCGCAGGGCGGCCGCCATGTTGTAAACCGGTGACGGGCCCTGCAATTGGTCGAGGAACCACAGCCGGTTCTGCGCGAACGACAACGGAATCACCGCGGGCCGCTCGGCGGCCACCAGCGGCTCCGGGCCGACCGTTCCCTCACCGATCCGCAGTGCCAGCTGGGCGACGGTGGGCGCCTCGAACACGACGCGCACTGCAAGGCCGACGCCCAGCGCGCTGTTGATCGCGGCGATCAGGCCCATCGCCGAGATGCTGTCGCCGCCGAGTTCGAAGAAGGAGTCGTCGGTGCCCACGCGGTCGACGCCAAGGACCTCGGCGTAGATGC